>JABSPC010000267.1 GCA_013215515.1 Crocinitomicaceae bacterium | reverse complement strand
CAGCTTCAATAATGGTCGCCTGAAGTTCATTATCTTGCCCCGCATTTGCTTCAAAAATCAAATTCGTGAAATCAATTTGAACAGCCCCTCCAAGTGCATTGGTTGTGAAGGTAAGCCAAATGGAATTTTCAGGTGAAAAACAGAAATTAAAATCGTCTTCACAATTAACACAAGAAATAGCGGTAGCGCCCAAGTTGTTCAATGAATAATTTACACTTGAACAAATTTCTAATGCACTAGAACAGCTATTATAAGCCTCTTGCGCTTTGGCCACTTTGCCTGAAACGCTCAACAATAACAAAAAGATAACAGCTATTCTCATCCCCTCTAAAACCCTTGTTTTTTCTAGTAATTGTAACAAATTTAAGATAAATTTACCGCTTATAAATTGATAAATACTACTGTAGCCCACTATTTAAGTCAAGTTTGGCACAATAATAGGGTTAGCCAAAGAACTAACCGCAAAAATTTTGCTTATGAAAAAGATTATTACCCTAGCAATTTGTTTACATATTATGCCGAGCCTCTTTGCTCAGCATGTAAATTACGAGACCGATTCGAAATGGTTTTTTGGACTTAATATTGGTGCCGCATGGAACACAACCGATGTTAAAAATGAAACGAATATCGGATATGGATTTCTATTCGGAAGAAGTTTCAATTACGGATACGGTAAAAGAACGAGCTTTGATTTGCGTTTAAGATATTTACGTGGAGGATGGTACGGTCAAGACTATGACACTACTGATCTCACCGATTATAACCCGGCTTATATGCCAGGAGCTTTGCAAGGCTATAAAGATGATCTTGGCTTTACGGTAAATAACTTTCAGACTGACGTTCATGAATTAGGACTAGAGTTGGCCATTCATGCCAATCGATTACGAGCTCGTTCAGGTTGGGATCCTTATATTTTTGGAGGAATTAATCTCGCTTGGAATCAAACGAATGGAAACCTGATTCAAAATCATCCAATATTACCAACGTCTAATCCATACGCGTATGATTCAATGGAAATTTCCCAAGCAGCGATCAATGTAGCTTCGGATGGCACGTACGATACTCCCATGAACCTAGGAAGCGTTGACGGATGGAATTTGAATGTAATGCCTAGCCTCGGTATAGGTATTGGATACTATTTTGGCCCTCGCTTCTCTGTTGGAATTGAGCACAAAACAACCTTCGCACTTAAAGATGATTGGGACGGTTACGAAAACACAGAAAAGAGATGGGGAATGTTCGAAAATGACATTTACCATTACACGAGTGGATATTTAAGATTTCATATTAAAGCAAGAGGAGGTGCAACCGTCCAACCTCCTGTTGATCCAGACCCTGTTGTCGGCGGAGTTGTTCCTTGTAATGATCCAATAATTAAGTTTATTAGACCATCTTCAAGCAGCATCGATGTTAGCGCACAAATCTATCAACTGAGAGCGAAAGTGTCTTTCGTTGGTGGAAGAAACAATATTGTTGTTCGTGTGAATAATGCAGAAACAACAAATTTCTTCTATGATGAAAACACGAAAGAGATTGAAGGAAACTTAGTTCTTGTTGAAGGAAAAAACACAATTAAAATTACAGCAACAAATGGTTGCGGTACAGGTGTTGAAACGAGAATAATTAACTATGTGACATGTAAAGATCCAATTGTGAGCTTTATCAACCCATCGCATAACAATTATCATGTTAATCATCCTTCGTATGCGGTGAACGCAACAATAACGAACTTGAACAATATAGTTGCTCAGAACCTTGGGGCAAATGGAACATCAAATAATACACCTAATGATGTTGCTCAAATCTTTCATTTAAATGGGAACTCAACTAAACTATCGTCAAATGAGTTTAGGTTAACGAATAGTATTCAAGCTCAATCAGGAAATGCATTCACAAATGAGAAAATAGATTTTTCTCGTGATTTCACGTTAAATTTTGAAGCATATCTTGGGACGAATAACAATGGTGCTGATGGTATTGCAATGGTTTTTCATAACGATCCAAAAGGAGTAAATGCCTTGGGAGGTTCTGGCAGCCTCATTGGAGCAGGAAATATAAAGAACGGTTTAGCATTAGAGCTAGACACTTACCATAATGGAAGTGTTGATGCTACCTCTAGTGATCATACTTCAATATGGCCAACTGAAAACATTCCGAATAAATTATCTTCTGACATTGCTTTTCCAAACTTTGAAGATGGGAAATACCATGCAGTGAAAATTTCTTGGAATTCAATGAGCCAGACACTGTCTTATTCTGTAGACAACATTTTTGCTGGATCAATCACGGCAGATGTCGTAAACAAATACTTTAATGGAGCCTCGTCTGTTTATTACGGATATACTGCATCTACAGGGCTGTATCATAATCTTCAAAAGATTCGCTTTAATGAGATAAATCTAGATGAAATAAGTACAGTGTTGAACCATAATAATGGAGATGTCTATGGCGCGAACATTCAGTACACAGTTAATGGAGTCCCGTTGACAAACTATAGTTTTAACACAGCAAACGGTAGTTTTGAAAGTAATGTTACTTTGAGACCAGGAAATAATACGATTCAAATTACAGCAACGAATGACTGTGGAACAACAACGGAAACAATTACTGTAATCTATACTGATTGTGAGGATCCGCATATTGAGTTCCTTATTGGAAATGGGTCTACTATGTCTACTGATGTTGTTAATGCAAATATTCAAGCGTATGTTCATGGCGTTTCAAATCAAAACGCAATTGGATTTAGAGTGAATGGAGTAAATAAACCGTTCACGTTTAACCCTACGAACAATACGTTACAAAGTCTGGTAACATTATCGCCAGGTCAGAACATAATTCAGATTACATCAGGTAATGACTGTGGAACGGATACTGAAACAATTACGATTTATTACAACCCTTGTGTAGATCCAACAGTTTCTATATTGGCTCCAGCGAATGTTTCTACGACTTCTTTAGGATCAGTTCAAGTTTCTGCATCGTTCTCAAACATTGTTAACGCAAGTCAAGTTGTAATGTATGTAAATGGAGTTGCAGTGTCAGGAGGATCTTACAATTCGAATACACATACGTATTCTAACACTGCAGCGTTGAATGCAGGATTAAATACGATTCAAATTGTTGCAACGAATGATTGTGGAACGGATTCTGAAACGGTATCCATTAACTATACTGCGCCATGTCCTAAACCGACGATTTCTGGTGTGGCAAGCCCATCAATTGTTTCTAATCCAAACTTCCTTGTTCAAGTGATTGTTCCAAACATTACCTCAGCAAGTCAAGTTCATATGACTCTCAATGGAATCCATGTAAGTGGAGGATCATATAATAGTTCAACACACTTATATACAAGTAATGTTGTTTTACAACCTGGCGCGAATACTATTGTAGTAACTGCAACAAACAGATGTGGTACTGCTAGTTATTCTTTTGTAGTTACTTACAGAGAGCCTTGCGATTTACCAGTAATAACAATGGTTAACCCAATTTCGTCACCACTTCAATCGGCGACTCCTAATTTGACTGTTCAAGCGTCTATTTTGAACATTACTTCAGGAACGCAAATAACAATGACGGTAAATGGTGTTGTTGACGGAAACGGAACGTATAACGGATTGACTCATCTTTATCAAAATGGAGTTAAACTTCAAACAGGTGAAAATATAATTGTCATCACTGCAACAAATGCATGTGGAACAGTTACAACAACAATACTTGTAAACTTTTCACCGTGTTTAGAGCCTGTGATCGCAATTATAGCGCCCGTACCTAACACGACTCAGAATGGGACTACGATAGTAACAGCATCTGTTCAGAATGTGAGCTCAGCGAATCAAATTCAACTTTTGGTAAACGGAGCGGTTGTACCAGGGTCGTACAGCAGCTTAACAGGAATTTTCCAGAGTAATGTTGCTTTGTCACAAGGAACGAATGTAATTCAAATTACAGCAACGAATAACTGTGGTTCTGATTCAGAAATGAAGACGATTACATTCCAACCATGTTTAGCGCCGGTGGTTCACTTTATTGCGCCGACAGCACCTACAACAACAAGCTCAACAGTTAATATTCAAGTTTCTGTATTGAATGCGACAGCTGCAAATCAGATTAACTTATACGTTAATGGTTCAAGCATAAGTGGATCTTACAACAGTGTTACACATATATATAGTGCGACTGTTACTTTACAAAGTGGATCAAATATTATTTCTGTAACAGCAGCAACAAACTGTGGAACGTCTACTAAGACAATTGCAATTCGTTACGACGAGCCTTGTGATCAACCAGTCGTGAATATAATTTCACCTGTCTCTGGAACACAGACAACAGCTGGAACAGCTCAGTTGCAAGCTACCGTTACGAATATTACATCTGCGAGTCAGGTTAACGCAACTGTAAACGGAACATCAATTGTTGGAGGAACATACAACCCAACGACTCATGTGTATCTGGCAACTGTTACATTGCAAAATGGTCAAAACAGTATTGTGATTTCTGCAACAAACAGATGTGGTTCTGATTCTAAATCAGTAGTTGTTGTAAAGAATGTTGTTGTTGAACAAACGATGGTTATTTGTCACCACCCCCCGGGGAACCCGACGAACACACATCAATTGACAATACCAGTTTCAGAATGGGCAGCTCATCAAGCACATGGCGATACTCAAGGAGATTGTCCACCAGTAGTGGAAGAAACAATGGTTATTTGTCATCACCTTAAAGGGGATCCAAACAATACGCAACAAATGACAATTTTGACTGCAGACTGGGCAGTGCACCAAGCGCATGGTGATACTCAAGGAGATTG
>JABSPC010000266.1 GCA_013215515.1 Crocinitomicaceae bacterium | reverse complement strand
TCGAAAAAAGGCAAAAGAAACGTTCACCAAAAGTTCGATCAATTCACAATTGAAACAACACAAAGTGACACTTTTTGGAGGTGGAGCAGACGAAGCTCCATTGGCGTACAAGAACATCGATCTCGTAATGTCGAAGCAAGAAGACTTGGTCAAAATTGAAGGGATGTTTTACCCTAAGATTGTTCGAATGAGTAAAGATTAGAAAAAATGGAAAAAGAAGATTACATATAAGTTCTGGGCGAGGCCCTACAGAGTGCAGATGGGGTGTAGCAAGATTGTTGAAAGAATTAATTCACGATTTGAAGCATTCGAAGCGCGAGGCTGTGGTTATTCAAAAAACGAATGGTAATTTTCCAAACACGGTAATTTCTGCAACGATTGAATTCAGTGGAGAGGACTTGAATACGTTCATTTCTGGCTGGATTGGAGCTGTTCTTTGGGTTGGCCAGAGTCCATACCGTAAGTTTCACAAGCGAAAAAATTGGTTTGTTGAAGTGAGCGAATTGGGAACTCCAAAAAACGACACCTTGAAGTATTCTGACATTCAGTTTCAGGCAACAAAATCATCTGGACCTGGAGGTCAGCATGTGAATAAAACGATGAGTGCAGTGAGGGCAAAGCACATTCCTTCGGGATTGAGTGTACTTGTTCAAGACTCGCGGTCTCAGCATCAGAATAAGAAAATAGCGGTTCAGCGATTTAAACGCCAAAAAAATGTTGGAAGCGAGTCAGTCAATGGATGTGGACCAATGTAAATTAAATATTGACATTCAACGAGGGAGCCCTTCAAGAGTTTATGAAGGCAAAGATTTCAGATTGAAAAAAATGAATTAAGATGAGCACATTAGCGACACAATATTATTTGAAAGCAAAGGACAACTATCCTTATGATTTACCGGAAGCAATGGAGTCGTTGGAGTATGCAATGAGTTACAACAACGAGCATGCAGAAACGCATTGTTTGATGGGCATGTTCTTATCGAGCAATTGAGGAGTTTCAAAGAAGCATTTTATCACTTCGAGCAAGCGATGGTTTTTGATATTGAGCATATTGAAAGGTATTACAGTTTTTCAATGGCCTTGATAGAGTACGGTGAATTGGATAAAGCAAAAGCGCTATTGAAGCATGCCGAAAGGTGAAAGGAATCTGTATGTCTTGTGTATTCGAAAGAAAAGCCTTGATTCATTAAACAAGAGGAAATCTTGCAAAAGCTGAAAAGCAATTGTTGAAGGCAATTAAGATGTCTACAAGTAACTGTGAAATAGAGAGTTTGAATTTAGACTTGGAACGCGTACAGAAGAAACTTAAGAAGGAATAAGCTACTTTTGGGTCATATCATCCTCACTCAAAAAACCTTGTGGAAACATTCCCAATTCTAAAGTAGTTTGATTTGAAATGACCTGAGCAGGCACGCCAGCGATTGATACATTGCTTTCGAAGCTTTTGGTCACGACACAGTTTGCCCCGACGGATACGTTATTTCCGATTTCGATTTCACCAAATAATTTGGCTCCGGGCCCGAGATAAACATTGTCGCCAATTACTGGTGCTCCATGGTATGCTCCAATTCCAACACCTGGGTGAACGCGGCAGTTTTTACCAATTTTGGCTTTGCCGGTCACAACGATTGTTCCATAATGGGGAAGGCATAGTCCTGGGCCGAAAGCGTTAATTGGTATGCTGAACCCGAGCCGGATTCCCAGTCGAATATTAAGAACTTCTAAATATTTTCGATAAGACTTATGAAGTAAACTTGATCCTTTACAGTTCGTCAAATATTCAATTCTTCTCAGACGTCTTTGAAATCGAACAATTGGATTTTTTAAATGCACGCCAAGTGTATAACCCTTTAGCTGATAATGGCGAAGGTCTTCACTTAGGTAATGTTTGTAATCTTGTTTTGATTGAATCATTCGACTTCAAAAGTAAATTAAAAATGTGCGAATGCAGTAAATCTTTTTTTAATTAAAGTATTCGCTCACCTTAAACGTAGTTTCGCCGTCAACAGTCGTTTTTACAGCAATGTCATCACAGGTTCCGTTTCCGAAATCGATAGTTGCTGCCCAAGAGCCATCTTTAACACTGTAATATTTAATGATCCCAGCAACGATATAATTGCAATCATCTGTTTTTACAAGAGGACGAATAATTACTTTTTTGTACTCAGACTCCTTGCCCTTGAAGTAACAAATGTCCTTTTTAAGTTCGAATTCTGTTTCTC
>JABSPC010000265.1 GCA_013215515.1 Crocinitomicaceae bacterium | reverse complement strand
CCTACCTCTTAAAACTTCATTGGGAAACGCCCGAAACAACGACTTAAAAAAGCAAAATTCCTTTTTTTTTATTTTTATTTTCGTGATCCTAGTAAAATGACAAAACGTATTGACTCGTTCACGGATTTCGAAAATAAAGAAGACATCGAAAAATATGTTGTCGGGATGTTTGAAGATCAAAAAACGGATGAACTTAAAATGAAAGCGGTGATGTTTATTCTGCATACTATTCGGGCAGACTCGATCAAACTGGCTCAAAATAACGCCAAAATAAACGTGGCTCATGCCTCGTTGTTAAAAATAAAAGAACAACAAGAGATGGATTATACAGACTTATTTTAAGGGTTATAAATCAAATTCAAACGCAATTACGTACACATAGAAGTTATCTACAGCACTATCAACCCTATACTCAGTTTGTCTCGTTGTTTTATTCAATCCAATCGTCAATTGCCCTTGTGTTAATTCACCGGCACCCAAAGCCGTGCCATTAGAAATAGTATAGTTTATTTGTGTCCCAGTGAGAGTGCTTCCTCCCAATCTAATTTCAGCTTTATCCGTGCTGAGAGCAGGATTCCCGAATGATGTACGACAAGTAAAAGTCGATGAATTTGGGGCAGTGTAATCCTCGCTTCCAGTGCCTCCCTCACTCATCACTATCCAAGTAGTAGATGAACCACTTGATAATATTTGACGATCACCACGATTCCCAGTATAAACGCAGACTCTGTGTAAAGACTTACCACTCATAATATGCAGTTCAATTGCCGTGCTACCATCTTCTGTCCTAAACCATCCAATTAGTCGATATACATCGAAATCTAAACTGGTAAATTCTAATACTGTTGTAATATCTGTGTCTACTTCAACGGCTAATATATTAGTCGCATTGGATAGCGTAGTATCGCCTATGATATAGACCTGGTAACTCTGAAGTGATGAAACTGGATCTTGCGAATCTGTAATTCCCCCTGGGCCTGTTGTGGCTGTGTTAATAGTTTCTGTATCTGTTGCCCATTGTAAATCAAACGAATCATCTATATCTCGACATTTTGAAGACTCTCCTGTCGTTCCAAACGTCATAATACTTGTTGATGTCATAACTTGTTCAAATCCTGTAAAATAACCAGTCGGTAATCCGCTACTGCCAGATCCTAATTCTCCTGAACTATTGATTATAACAGTTTCGCTCGCTCCACCCGGAGTAACCCCATAAATACCTTTGATAAATGTATTTGTTTGAGCATCTCCTATCCTAATTTTTTGATTATCCCCAACTACCCCTTGATTTCCTATTATGATATTATTTGAATCAGTTGTAGTTAAAGCAAGTCCCGAAAAATATCCTAATGCGGTGTTGTAGTCACCATCAATTGCGTTATATAGAGATTGGTATCCCATACCGACATTTCCAACACCGGTTTCATTAAGCCGCATACTTTGACCGCCTACCCCCGTATTGTAACCTCCACTTGTAGTTTCTCGCATAGCACTTGCTCCTAGGGTTGTATTGTAAT
>JABSPC010000264.1 GCA_013215515.1 Crocinitomicaceae bacterium | reverse complement strand
TGGTCAAAGAACTTGGATTGGAACCAATTGCGAGGTTGGCTTCTTACAATGTTGTTGGCGTTGAACCAAGAATTATGGGCGTTGGACCTATCGAGGCTATTCCGAATGCCATTGCCGCTGCAGGATTAAAGCAAAATGATATTTCACTCGTTGAGTTGAACGAAGCATTTGCCTCACAATCTTTAGCCGTGCTAAGAGAAACAGGATTGAACCCTGATATCGTGAACGTTAATGGCGGAGCAATCGCTCTAGGACACCCACTGGGTTGTACTGGAGCTAAATTGACGGTTCAAATGATCAACGAGCTCAAAAAGCGCAAGCAGAAATACGGTGTAGTGACAATGTGTATTGGAACTGGACAAGGTGCTGCAGGAGTGATCGAGATGTTGTAACTTTGCAACGTGAAAATTGAACATTTAATAAAAAACGCAGGGCACCAAGAATTACTTCCTATTCAAAAGAAGTGCATTGATGCCTACAGCAAAAATTCAGAATTAGTCTTGCTTTCTAAAACAGGTTCTGGAAAAACAATCGCATTCTTACTTTCCGTATTATCGAGAATGGAAAAGGATCAAGACTGCGTTCAAGCCATAATAATTGCGCCGACTAGAGAATTAACCCAACAGATTGACCAAGTATTTCGGTCGCTCAAAAGTGGTTTAAAAGCGACGCTTTGTTATGGAGGTCACTCAGTGAAAGACGAGGCCAATAGCCTTAGAGCAATTCCAGATTTAGTCATTGCAACCCCTGGTCGTTTATTGGATCACATTGAAAGAGGAAATGTCAACCTTATGGATTGTGAAGCTTTGATCATTGATGAATTTGACAAATGCCTCGAAATGGGATTTGATTACGAGATGGGTAAAATCACTCGTGAATTCCGTCATTTGGAGAACGTTCTTTTAGCCTCAGCAACGAAACCCGAAGATATTCCTGATTATTTAGATTTTGATTCTCCTCATATACTCGATAACCTCATTGAAGATGATGTAATTAACATTGAAGAATTTGGAGTTCAATACAAAGGAAGCGTATTCAACACTTTGGTGGAAACAGTTTGTAGCTTTGGAATTGAAAAGTCAATCGTTTTTTGCAATTACAGAGAAGTTGTTGAAGATGTTGTTCAACGCTTGAATGACGAAAGAATTTATAGCATCGGTTACCACGGAGGCTTGGATCAGGGCGAACGAGAACGCGCTTTGATTAAATTCAGAAATGGAAGTTATAACACTTTAGTTTGTACTGACCTTGGAGCTCGTGGATTGGACATCCCAGAAATTAAACATGTCGTTCATTACCAATACCCAAACAGTTTAGACGCGTTTGTTCACCGTAAAGGAAGGACAGCAAGAATGTCTGAGGATGGTTCATCATACTTGTTTATTGGGCCAGAAACGCAATTGCCTGAATACCTTGAAGACCCGACAGAATTCTTCCAACCAGGAGAATATTTGGATACGACTCCTGAATGGGAAACGCTGTACTTCAGCGCAGGGAAGAAAGAAAAAATAAATAAGATCGACCTCGTTGGTTTTTTATCCAAGAAAGGACAATTGGGCAAAGGCGAAATAGGATTAATCACCGTACTTGACCATACATCTTATGTTGCGGTAAAGAAATCGAAGGTGAAAAATGTATTGAGCTTAATTAACTCGGAAAGAATCAAAGGCAAGAAATTGAAGATTGAAGTTTCGATGTAAACGCCTCACGAAACTCACTTTATATACTGCATTCGAACCGTTTCTTCAGCGAGCTTATTCTGAACGGTAAACATAGAATTATTCTCTCCTCCGGCTATTTCATCTTTTGGATGCCATTTCCATAGAAAGCCCCCGGCAAAATAATCCTTGTCCCAAACGTTTTTATACAATGACGTTAATGCTTTTACTTGGCAGCGCTCGTCTATCTTTTGACCTTTAAGTCTATCATACTTCCATGGTGTTGCTACACACTTCTTAATACTTCGATACCCATATTCCGTGAATAAAATCTTCTTTCCGAATGCGGTACTCAGTGAATCAAACATGGGTAAATAGTTCGCCCACCCCTTATCCAACTTCTTTACCGATGGATTCCGCGAAGTACTAATAGGAAAGTACGCGTCGACGCCGATATAGTCCAAGGCATCCCAAAATTGAACTTTTTCAAAACAATCCCAATTTTCAGCGTACGTCACTTCACCTTCATAAACCTCTCGAACTTGTTTGATCAATCGTGTAAATATCTCAGGCCGATTTTTCACCACTAGCATCATCTCCGTTCCGATACAAAGCATCGCAGAACCCTCCTCCTCTGCTATCTTCGCAAAAGCCAAGATATAGGCCGCATAGTTTTTTTCGAAATTACTCCAATCCACTTCCGATTTCATTTCAATTTCACCCGTGAAAATTCCGTGACCAACCCAGATTTGAGGCTTAATCATTGTTTTTACTCCTTGGCTGTGCAATTCTCGAACAGCAATCCGCGTACCACTCGGTCCCTCGCCTTGCCATTGATTATTATCACCAAAATAAACTACAGAAGAGTCCTTTTTAGGCATAAAACAATAAGGAATTACAGCTGCATAATTAGCACCTACCTCAACGACGGGCAGTACATGAACTGAATCCAAAATGAACCTTTGCGACACCATACTTAGGCCGTTTATTTTGGCTTTAATAGAGTCCTGAGCGCTTAAATTATTGCTCAAAACGAGTAGAAAAACTCCCAGTAAATTTTTCAATTGAACTGCTTTCATTTGGTAGAACAAAGTACGATTTAAAAATATATTTTTTATTATGCTTGCATAGCAATGTAATTTTAGTATATTTATAATAATAGTACTGAAAATCTTTACAAATGTCTGATAACGAAAAACCTATAAAAGGAGGCGAATATTTAATTCGTACAACATCTCCATCTGATATATTTATCCCTGAAAACTGGACAGAAGAGCAACGAATGATTGCTGACATGTGCCATGACTTCATTAATACAGAAATTATACCTCATTTGGATCGTATAGATTCAATGGAAGAAGACTTAATGACATCACTCATTGAAAAATCAGGCGCACTAGGACTCTTAGGAATGTCCGTGCCAGAAGAATTAGGCGGAATGGGAGTTGATTTCAAAACATCACTTTTAGCAACTGAATGCCTTGCCAGCGGATATTCGTTTTCCGTTGCATATGGTGCACATACTGGAATTGGAACATTGCCTCTACTCTATTACGGAACAGAGGATCAAAAGAAAAAGTACATTCCAAAACTCGCTTCGGGCGAATGGAAAGCAGCCTATTGTTTAACGGAGCCTGGAGCTGGATCTGACGCCAATTCAGGAAAAACAAAAGCGGTTCTTTCCGCTGACGGAAAACATTACGCAATCAACGGTCAGAAAATGTGGATTACTAACGCAGGCTTTGCAAACTTGCTCACTGTTTTCGTTAAAATTGACGACGACGACAAATTAACAGCTTTCCTAATCGAAGCGGATTCAGATGGAATTACGCTGAATGCAGAGGAAAAAAAAATGGGGATCAAAGGATCATCCACGCGACAAATTTTCTTCAATGACGTTATGGTTCCTGTTGAAAACATGCTTTCAGAAAGAGAGAATGGATTTAAAATCGCTCTTAATATCTTGAACATCGGTAGAATTAAATTAGCCGCTGGAGTTATGGGCGGAGCGAAACAAGCGATTACAGAATCTGTTGTTTACGCAAATGAACGTTTTCAATTCGGCAGAGCGATTTCCAAATATGGAGCTATTCGCTACAAATTGGCTGAGCAAACTATTAAAACGTTCGTGAATGAATCAGCGGTCTACAGAGCTGTGCAAAACATTGATGATGCTATTTCAGGTTATGTTGCCGGTGGAATGGATAAAGCCGAAGCTACGTTAAAGGGAATTGAACAATTCGCACCAGAATGCGCCATATTAAAAGTAGCAGCATCTGAAGGACTAGATTATGTTGTTGATGAAGCAGTTCAAATTTTTGGAGGCATGGGGTATTCAGCTGAATCATCAGTTGAAAGAGCGTATCGCGATGCAAGAATCAATAGAATTTTCGAAGGAACGAATGAGATCAATAGATTACTTACTGTTGACATGATCTTGAAACGTGCCATGAAAGGCGAACTTGATTTAATGGGACCAGCAATGGCCGTTGCAAATGAGCTAATGAGTATTCCAGAATTTACAGACAAACCAACGGATGTTCTTGGAAACGAAGTATTGTACCTTGAAGGCTTCAAAAAATCAGTCTTGATGGTTGCCGGGTCTGCAGTTCAGAAACTAATGCAAACATTGTCTAAAGAACAAGAGGTATTAATGAATATCGCCGATCTTTCTATCTATACGTATTTGGCTGAATCTGTTTTACTGAGAGTTCAACAAATGATTGAACTTAAAGGAGAAGAGGCATGCGAGGCTCAAATAGCGATCGTTAAGACGTATTTCTACGATATAGCAGACAAGATTAACAAGGCTGCCAAAGACGCGATTAACACTTTCGCAGAAGGAGACGAAGCTAAAATGATGTTGATGGGATTGAAGCGATTCACGAAAACGGAACCGTTTAACCCTAAGGAGGCGAGACAATTGATCGCTAGTAAGGTTATAGAAGCGAATGAGTATTGTTTTTAGTATCGAGTTATGTGTAATGAAGAATAGAATTCACCTCGTCATATTGATATTGGTAATCTCCGTAAGTTGTGGTCGCAATACGGAAGAAAAACCTATGACTGAATCTGTACCAAATACAAGTGAAATTATACGAGTAAAAGAATATGTAGATTCGGTTGAAAAGTCTGTCTATTATGAAAGTACTGAGATTTCTACAATAGATTGTGGGTGTGAATTCAAATACTTTTCCGATTCTATCTATTCTCCCCAGACAAATAGCATTACAAGTAGAGCGAATCCAATAAACGATAACCTATATAGGGTTAATTGCACTATGGATACTTTAATCTCTGTTACTCCAGAACAATATATAAACGACACCATGGTTTCCTTAGAATTCGCGAGATTTAATATAGGAAAAAAGGTGTTGACGATAAGGAAGTTTCAATCAGTTTCCACTATTCGAAGAGATCCCAATACCGCCCATTATTTTTCTGATAAATATGGTCACATAGAAACTGTTTTTCTAAAGACAAAAGGAGCAAACCTCCGAACAAGACTAAAGTCAGTGCCCTTTTTTACTGATGCTGAATTAAAGCAATTACAAACCGAACTGAGAGAACACGATATTTATATCAAGTAATACACTTAACACACACTAAGCGTAAGCATATGCTCTATTCTTCGTGTAATCAATCAAGTGTGAGAATCTATTCCTAACTTCGAGAAAACAATTTTGAACCCCGCACGTTGCGTGCCTTCAAAACATTAGTAGGTACCGATACACGTGAAGCAAAGCTATAAGCCCTGAACAGTTCTAAATTTGACAGCCTGTATTTTTGAGTGTAACCTACACAGCTAGCGCGATTGTAGATCTATACTTGGCACCCTTTAAACAAAATGACTTCAAAAATTGGAGCTGTTTGATCTCGCCTCAGCCGAGAGAGTTCTTCAATTTTAAGTCATGTGGCTTAAAAAGGTAAGTACAATCTACTGCGCTAAAGGGCTCTTTTTGCTTACTTTTTTAGCTCCTGAAAAAAAGTGAGAAGAAAAATTAAAATGCGCTTTGAGAAACCAAAACCGAAACAATCGGAAACCACTTTTAATTAAAAACTAGTTGAAAGCCTCTCTTATCCTCCTGCGCTTCCGTATCAGAACCATTTAGAACTGCACTACCGTTTGTTTATCAGTTGCTACGCACCTTCTTCAACACAATCCCATCACCGATAAAACCTAAAGCAGGCTTCGGCTCTGTAATCGCTGCTATCTCTTCTGCGCTTGCATTCACATCCTCCAAAAAGTGCTTTTGCAGTTCAACGGAAACAGTATCCCAAGACGCAACACCATGAATATAAGCTCCTGTTCCTGCTGGTGTCTTAGGTGGAATAACAAAGTGATCTTTGAAACGAACCATAAACGTTTCACCATTTCCTTTATCGATTTTCACAAAACATCCTGCTTTAGCACATACCTCGTTTAAATCCGCCTCAATAGTGAATTCCATCTCACCCGATTGAGCTTCAAATGTCTTTACCATATCCTTAACAGAAACAGCTTTCTTGATATCAACTTTGTATTTACCATAGCTTTTACCAAGCTTTACTTTATCATCTCCACCGTCGCTTGCAATTGTGCAAGACAATGCGATTATACCTCCGATTAGTAATAGTGCAATTTTATTCATTTGATTGTGTTTTGATTCTACAAATATCGGAAGAAGTTTGAACATTCCGAGATTTCAAGGCATAAAAAAAACCACTCTACTTCGGTTGAACCGATACAGAATGGCTTAATACTATTATTAGGACTCCCTACTTTAAGTAAGAATCTATAAAATCATATAATTGTAATTTCTTATCATCAACAGCAATGTGCGTTACTTTACAAGCTGTAAGCAATCTTGCCATCACATAACGGTTTCTCAATGTATTCTCCGGTATTGTAATCGTAGCCTTGTGAGATGCTTCGTCAAAATCAACAGTGAAGTTAGTCTTGTAGTAACTCGCGCTCTTAGTAAGAGCTTCCTTCGTAATGTTTGATGGCAATGTATATTCGTATACTCCTGAAGTTTTACTTATTGCTAAGTCCTCTGCCCCAGTCGTCGAAGCAATTTGATGCGCTTCTTGAGAAAAGCTAAAAGATACTAGACCAACAACGAATAATAAGGTAGAAATAATTTTTTTCATTTGTTCAATTTTAATAAAGACGATAAAACCCATACAATAGTTGTACCGCTAAGCTAAACTACGCTTTTTTTTACCAACTTTACCTCCGATGGGTAAACTTTTACTATACAAAAACAGGAATCTTATAGAGGCTGGATGCGATGAAGCTGGAAGAGGATGTTTGGCTGGTCCAGTAGTTGCTGCTGCCGTAATTCTACCTGCAAATTTCTCAAATGAAATTCTAGATGACTCCAAAAAACTGACGGAAGCAAAGCGTAATAAATTGCGCCCGATTATCGAAAGAGAAGCTCTTGCCTACGCTGTGGCTTTTGTCTCTGAAAAGGAAATTGATGAGATTAATATTCTAAACGCAAGCTTTCTTGCCATGCACAGAGCCGTTGATCAACTTAAAGAAAAACCTGAAATGCTTCTAATTGACGGAAATCGATTTACGGTCTATGAAGGAATCCCACATGAATGTATCATCAAAGGGGATGGTAAATATTTATCAATTGCTGCAGCTTCAGTTCTCGCCAAAACCTACCGAGATGAGTACATGGAAAAGATTCATGAGGAATTCCCTTTCTTTGACTGGAAGCAAAACAAAGCATACCCAACAAAAAAGCACCGGAGGGCAATTCTTGAAAATGGACCCTGTATCTATCATAGGAAATCATTCACTTTACTTCCTGAGGATCAAACATCTCTTTTCTAGAGTGCACAAATCGTTGTTGATTTCTATAAAGCAATGTCATTATTCACGGGCTCTTTCTTCTTAATTTTGAATTAAAACCAGTCATCTATGTTGAATCGGATTGTTATAGCAATCATTTTCTTAGTAAGCCTTTCATGGATCATCTATGTAGCCCTCGACATTTCAAGCGAAAAAAATAATTATTCTCCAGAGTCCTTATTCAATAGCAAAGACGGCGAAGTTTTAATCGTGATCCGACCTTCAGAGGTTAATTTTGCTGATCTCGATAAATTCGCAGACGCTCCGAGCTATGACCTAATGGTCTCTTTGAATGACACAGCATATCATATGGGCTATTTCAGCCAAAAGAGAGACCATCTTCTTCTTGTAAAAGATGACAACTGGAATTCAGCTTCTATTGATCTGCTTTTTGGTAATGGAAGAGTCAGTAATTCGAATTCAGATGAATTCAAAGTTGGACAGTATAACGCCCGTTTCCATAAAACGAAACTCTACCTATGGAAAACGAATATCAATAATGATAACGAGAGTAAAAGTGAATTTATCTTCGATAAAAAAGCCTCTGCTGCAATCTTCCGATTTTCAGATGCGGGCAAAATAAACAACCACTCTGACATCTATTTCAATGACGATGGAAAGATCAATTACATTACGAAAGACGCCAATATTAAGCAAGGAAGTCAAGTTCGCGATGAAGTCTTATTTGCAGGAATCACAACGAGGAACTTTGACTCTTATCAATTTTTTGAAAGAGATTACTACGCAACCTTGGATAACGACTTCAAGAATGGGCCGATGTCGAAATGGCAACTAAACGGTTTCGTAAAGCTCATATACCAAGGTGAAACGGTTATTATTTCAGATTATATTGGTGGTCAAGACCCGATTCTTATTCTCAATGATTTAAATCAAACGCAAGACTCTTCTGTTTTTTCTCATACGCTGATCAAAGGCTTTCCATCTCAAAACTCGAGCTACACAATTAAATACTTGGAAGATGCCGTAGTGATCTCGGAAAGTGCAGCAATATGTGATCAGGTAATAGCTGATTATCGTTTGGGAAATACAATTGCACTTGACAAAACCATAAATACTAAAATATTTGGGCAATTACCTAGGGCAGTTTCAGAACGAATGATTAGTAGTGAAGAGTCCTACGCGAAAATGGTTTATTCAGGAAAATTGATGGAAACGCATACTGGGCATTCTGAAATGACACAGCAACCAAAAATGGCCAGTTCGATCTCCATGAGTTGTGGTTTCGATATCGCGGATTTTGCAGTGCTTTCTGGAAGTGGAAATGTTGTTGCTCTTAGTAACAAGGGAGAAATCATAGCATTTCGAGATCAAAAACCTTCTTGGAAAGCCGACATTAACGACAAGCCTATTGGTGAAATCCAACTTATCGATTTACACGGGACTGGCGAGAGCTTCATCCTCCTGAACACAAAAGACGAAATTCATCTTTGGAATCTGACCGGGCATTATGAAACTGGCTTCCCTATTAAACTAGAAACTGAAGTAACGAATGAAGTGAAATTCTATCGGTGGAAGGAAAAAGGATACTTCTTTATTGCCAACGAAAATCAAAAAGTGGTTCAATTCGATGCTAAAGGACGTGAATTAAACATAATATCGAGTGGTATGAACATCAACAGAAGAATTGATGTTTGGGCAAGTCAAAGACGATTGTTTGCTGGCTTCGCCAATTCATCTTTATTTAAAATGTACGATGTCGAAAAACGGAAAATTCATCGAGAATTCCCGATCTCAACGGAGTCCATTTCACTGAAGGTTCCAAATCAACTTTTTCAATACAGTCTATCTAATAATCAGCTCGTTAAATTTGACCAGAAAGGAATTAGAACCGATTTTGAAACGTACAATAGAGCTAAATTTCATGGAATTCAAATAGACCATTCCAGTCCAGTTCTTATTGTTCAATCTTCGAATCAAATTCGACTTATTAATTCAGAGGGAGTATCCTTTAGTGAAATCAACCTTCCGTTCAATGAAGTCGAGGATGTGCATGTATTTACCGGCGATTCAGGAAAAACTTTGATTGGTGTAATTGATGGTTTGGAGAATAATGTATATTTGTATGGTACCGACGGTCAAAAGGTTGTCAATAAATCGCTTGAAGGTCAATCAAAAATACGATTGGGCTCAACCAATAATCAAAAGCGAATTACGACAATTGTAGATCAATTCGTTATACAGTACTTTGAGGACTAAACTATACTTAAAACTAACAAATGAGAACGTTAAAACTACTTACGGCCATCGTTGCCGTGCTTTGTATTTATAGTACAGGGCATTCACAAAACTATGTTGGAATTTCACCGAGTAACTATGCCGGGGTAATGGGAACGGATGTCAATCCAGCAAGCTTCGTCGATGGACGATTCGTTGTTGATATAAACTTAGCAAGTGCCAATGTCGGTCTTTGGACAAATGCTGGATCCTTTACAACAGTGGACATGCCTAAATGGTGGCTTAAATCATTTCAAGCGGATAGCGCTGGCTATGACAATCCTCACAATGATTGGATGGATCCAGACTCTTCATTTGTGGATAGATTCATAACTAAGAAC
>JABSPC010000263.1 GCA_013215515.1 Crocinitomicaceae bacterium | reverse complement strand
TCGATTCATCAAGCAAGAACTCAATGTTAGTCATCTTGTATCATTAAACAAAAATGGCATACAAGTAATGCTATACATGACCTTGATTGTAGCAATGTTGGTACTTGTATATAAGAAAGCAAACAACATTGGCTACAAAATTGCCAAAAGACGATTCTCAATGGAAATCAGGGATTTAGCTATAGCTATGATTGTAGTGCATTGTGGAGGGAATCCAGACCTCTATTTTAAGATATAAAAAATGGTCGGAATTTCTTCCGACCATGACTGGTTCATGCCCCCATAATTTTGGTTTTTGTTCTTCGCCATACAATGAAATCATTCGAGCATCGTGCTTATCGGTTTTCACCTTTTGTTGCTTGATTTGAATAAAACATTTCACCACCAAAGGGTTTGCAACACTAACCTTAAACCTCTTTTCAAATAAGTAATTGGCCAATTGAATGTGGTAACAGCCCGTGGCCTCCATAACACAATAATCTTCTTTGCTCAATAATTTTTTCAACTCTTTAAAGCCTGCTTTGTCATTGCTGAATTTCTCATGACGTAACTCTTCATTGTACACAATGAATGTCAATTTCGAAATGTCAATTCCTATCGTTTTCATATCTTTAATTTTGGGAAAGAACAGGGTACTGGATACTGCTACCTCAAAACAGGTTTGCACACCTTGAGAACTGATCGTATTTGGGTACTTAAAAGAGTGGAGACTTGCTATGTTGACGTGTTCAAAGACACTTAACCTAAGAGAGTCTTATTCCACTATTTTGTTCTTTCTTATTTCTATTAAAAGTAACTGATTGCTAACTTAGGATTCCTAAACCGATGATCCGTTTTAGCTTTTGTTAGATCTATTTGTTATCAGTAGTTATGCCAAGACAAGTCAGCCAATTTATAGTGAGGTTTAAATTACTCATGTCTGATAGCAATTCAGCAACATGGAAGACAATTGGAACGCTTAGAATTTCACAACACAAGAGGCACCTTTTTTTAAGGAGGTAATTATTCGAAATCTAAATTTCTCAATTTGGATGGTGACGAGGATAAGGATAATGTAATCTCTGGACAGTATATTTTACAAGCTGACATCTTTCTAAAAGAAAAGGAGTACTAATTTCTATAATAAGATATTGTATTATTCATCGTCTCTTAAAACAAATACTCATCGAAAAGCTGCAAATAATAATTTTAAACTGATGAATGTTAATTCATCGAGAGCCAATTCTTTATTTCTTTCTATATTATATGCATGTCGCCTAACTTATTATTACCTCCTCTGGCTGCTCTATATTCTATAGTCAGTATTGCTTCGATTACGCACGACGGAAGTGAGTCGTACATAATGGCGAAAGGCGTAATTGCCAAAGTACAAAAATCAAAAACCAATACGAATTTTGAAGAAACATTGTTACAACTGAAAGGTGAAAACAATGCTTGGTTAAAAATGCAATGTGACCTTCAACTGACTCATCAGAAAAAAACACCGTTGAATCACAAAGAAGTCTTGGAACATTACCGAGACTTCTCACGAAGGAATCCATTGCATAGGTCATACAAGATTCAATTTTTGAGGCAGCCCAAGGGTATAAGGTAATCAACGTTTCAAAATATATTACTATAGGGCTATAGATGAATTCGATTATCGGAATAAATAAAGGTAATGTAAAATTGTTTCTCTTTAAAGAACCGTCGAAGAATGGTCCATCTCTTTCGACAAGTCTTGTAAAGAGACAAAGGCAATTAGCTTAATAGTTCAATGCCCACTAAAAAAAGTGTGCATAATTACATTTTTGGGGCTTCGAATGTTAAAAACATTTAAACAAATAGTTACTACTCGATATTAAGGCGTTAGAATCTAAATAATTGATATGGAAATTAAATGGAAAAATATTCTTGATGATGTAATCAATGGCATTCAAATTATTGATTTGAACTGGAAGTATGTTTACTTGAATGATATAGCCGTAAATCATGCAAAATGTACTAGAGAAGAGCTATTGGGATGCACAATGATGGAAAAATATCCTGGAATTGTGGACTCCGTTATGTTTAAAGCTTTGGAGAATTGTATGTTGGAAAGAACCACAAAAAATATTGTAAATGAATTTACTTATCCGGACGGTTCAAAAGATTGGTTTGAGTTGAAAATTCAAGCAATTCCTGAAGGACTCTTAATTATTTCTAATAATATAACGAAACGAGTAGAAGCCGAAAATGAATTAACTATAGCCAAGGAGAATGCAGAAGATAATGAACAAAATTTATCAACAATATATAATACCGTTGGGAATATAATATTCAAGTTAGCGGTTGAACCTAAAGGTAATTATAGGTTTGTTTCAGTTAATAATGAATTCATTCGGGCCACAGGCTTAAGTAAAGATAGTATTATAGGCAAATTGGTTAACGATATTATTCCAGAACCAGCACTATCAACTGTGCTAGGGTACTATTCTAAAGCAATTGCTAAAAACGAGACCATTCGATGGGAAGAAGTTTCTATTTACCCAACAGGAGAACTAACTGGGGATGTGAGTATCTCCCCGATATTCAATACCAAGGGAGTGTGTAACTTTCTTGTTGGGGCAGTTCACGATATTACTAAGAGAAAACTTACAGAAGTTTTAATTCAGCATAAAACAAAAGAATTAGAAATATTAAACACGATTGTTACGAAGGCTAATACGGAATTAACAATTGCTAAAGAAAATGCTGAAAAAAGTGAAACCAAAATTAAGTTACTCACAGAACAATCTCCTATTGCGATATACAGAATAGACCTAAATGGTAATTATACTTATGTGAATAAAAAATGGTTGGAAATAACAGGTGAGAAAGAGAACCGAATTCTAGGTAGAGGTTGGATGAATATTCTTCATCCGGAAGACAAAAAGGAAATAATCGATAGTTGGAATGAAGCTATTCAAGTGAGAGGTCGATGGAGTAAGGAATATAGAGTAATTAACAAAAACAATCAAATTATTTGGGTAGAAGGGGTAGCTACGAAACTGTTTAATTCAAAAAATGAGTTAATAGGATATACTGGGACCAAATTTGATATTACTGAACGTAAGCTAGCCGAAAAAGTGCTTATTGAGAATCAACGAATCAATATTATTGGGGAAATGACCTCAGCAATAGCACATGATTTCAACAATTCACTTCAATCGATTTCAGGAAATATCATGTTGGCTAAACTACAGCCTAATTTACCTCAAAAGGTACAAGGGTACTTGAATAACATGGATCAAATAGTTAGATATGCAGCTGATAGAGCTAAGGTCGTTCAACGTTTTGGAGGGGATAACGACAATAAACAAAACTATTCAAAAATAGATGTCAATTTACTAATTGATAAAATAATAGCCAGTTCACAGCATTTATGGAAAGATGAAGTCGAAAAATATGGGCTTTCCATAAATGTTGAAACGGATTATCGTGTTCTACCGAAAGTTCTTGGTATCGAAGGTGAAATATCAGCTGTTTTATTAAATGTTTTAAAAAATAGCATAGAAGCAATGCCGGAAGGAGGATCTATTATTATTAAAACATTTTTGAATGATGATTGGATAAATATTACGGTTTCCGATACCGGAATAGGATTAGACGAAGAGACTAAAAAGAGAATTTTCCAACCTTTTTTCAGCACTAAAGGATATGATATTGGCAGAGGATTAGGGATGAGTGGCGCTTATAGAGTTGTAAATGATCATGGAGGAGATATATGGATTGAAAAAACAGAATTAGGAATAGGGACTACGATAAAAATGACTTTACCATTAATTAAATCCGAATAAAAATGGAAAATTACAACCAACCAGTATCATCTATTATGAATTATACCAGAGTATTATGGGTAGAAGATGATGTAAATCAAAGACAAACAATCGTTGAAATTATTGAAATTTTGGGACATAAAGGGGACGTGGCTAAAAATGGCCAAGAAGCTCTTGAATTCCTCGGGGCAAATAAATATGATATCTTAATTACGGATATTGGGATGCCAATAATGAGCGGATGGAAATTGATGGAAATCGTAAATGAAAAATACCCGGATGAAATGAAAATTACTATAATATCTGGTTGGGCAGAAATGATAACCACTGAAAAACAGAGAAGAAAAAAAATAGATAGAATAATTTGTAAGCCTTACGATATTTTAATAATTCGCGATCTGTTAAACAACTCGATTTCGTTTAATAAAAATTATTGATTCGTTGATTTATTTGCAGGTGACTATCAAATACGAATATTTAATGCTGTTAACTGTTCAACTATTGATTTATCCTTAGAGACTGGTCTGAAATGAAGGGAGTATTATATTGAGCAGAGGCAGACTTACACTAAAGTTTCCAAGCAATTAGTAAGAGATACGCATAATTCATCACACCCAAAGCGAAGGAAAAAGGCCAAGAAATCGGGACAAAAACTAAAAACAATAGCTGGACGACTCTTAAGGGAATTAGAGGGTCACATTATCGCTGATTCAAATATTTGAAATCATTTTAACCTGCATCTTCCCGAAAATGAATTTAAGTTGTTAAGGATCGACGATCTAACCGTAAATACCACACCCCCTCATCCCTTGTCAAAGACAACGTCAGTGCTCATAAATATTACACGTTATTATCGCGTTTTATATTCATTACATACTTTTAACTCGTTACGCGAATTTTAAGAACATATGTACTATTCGGCGCAAGCTGCAATCGAATTGAATCTAGATTCTAAAGGCAGAATGGGGAAAATAAATGGAGTAAAGTACTTTCTCAATAAATTGGATCTCTTCAAACAAAAAAAGGCCATTCTAATGTTAGAATGGCCTTTTGAGACTCAAAGTGATTTTTTATCTTTTAATTATACGAACTGAATGAATGCCTGTTTCACTCATAATATTGAGGAAATAAACTCCATTCGAGGCACTTAATAAAGTTACATGGTAAGACTCACCTACTACCACTGACTTAACATCTTTGTAAACCAGTCTACCCGCCATATCTACAACTTCCATTGTTGCCTGTCCAGAGTAGTTTTCGAAAATGATATCAAATTCTCCGCTGTTTGGATTTGGGAATATGGAAACACCCATATCGTCTGTTAAATGAGACAGTCCAACGACACTAGTAACGTATACTACCAATGTTTCAGTACATCCATTTTGATCGGTAACAATTACCGTATAGTTTTGATTTCCAACTAGTGAATTCAAATCTTCCGTATCATCATTATCACCAGTTCCATCGTTATCCCAATCAAATAAATAAGGACCCGTTCCGCCTGTAACTGTTAAGTCAATTGTTCCATCATTTCCGAAAGTCTCATCCGTCGCTATTGCACTTAATGAAATCATTGATGTTGGCTCTGTAATTGTTACAGATGTAAATGCTGTACAACCAACGCTATCATAAACAGTCAAACTATACGTTCCTACTGGTACATTAATCAAATTCTCCGCATCGTCTAAGTCACCTATTCCGTCATCACTCCAGTCAAACTGATAAGGCAATATTCCTCCAACAACTGTAATATCGACCGATCCAGTTGCATCACCTTGACAAAGAACATGTCCGATTAGGTCAATCACAAACGATACTGCTGGTGTTGCGTTCACAACGGCTGTTGTTGATGTTTGACATCCATTTGTGTCTTCTACAACTATATCATAAGTATTCCCTGCAAGTACAGTATAGTTGTTATTGAAAAAGAATGTCACACCGTTGTCAATACTGTATTGTAATGTTCCTGATCCACCTGACGCAATAATTGCTAATGCTCCATTATTTAGACCACATGTTGCATCTGTTGTATTCACATCTGAAATTACTGGACCCGCCTGATCAACCAAAATTACAGGTAATGTAGTCTGACATCCAATTGCATCTTCAATAACAATGTTATACGTTGTCGCACCCAATCCTGTGAAGTTGTTTCCAGCTTGGAATGTAACACCATTATCTATACTATATGTAATTACTCCGATTCCACCAGATGCTGTAATTGTGATATCACCATTGGTCAATCCACATGTTGGATCTGTAGAATTTGTCGATGAAATCAATGGTGCTCCAGGATCTGTTAATGTAACCGTCGACGTTACCTGACAACCAATAGCATCTTCCACAACTATATCGTAAGGGCCAGCAAGAAGTCCATTAAATAAATTGCTGCCTTGGAATGTACTTCCGTTATTAATACTATACGTCATTGCTCCTGTACCGCCAGATGCGGTAATAGTTATATCACCATTGGCAAGACCACAAGTTGGATCTGTAAATGTTACACTCGAAATAACCGGTGAACCAAGACTTGTAAGTGAAACCATTGTTGATACTTGACACCCTAAGATGTCTTCCACAACAATGTCATAGCTTGCAACTCCTAATCCTCCAAAGACATTACTTGCTTGGAATGTTACTCCATTGTCAATGCTGTATTGCAATGCTCCTGTTCCTCCGGAAGCTGTAATTGTTATATCACCATTGATCAATCCACATGTTGGATCCGTTGTCACGACGTTTGAAATTGTAGGTGCCCCAGCGTTAGTTAACGTGGCTGTAGTTGATACTGAACAACCAAGTGCATCTTCTACCACTATGTTGTAAGTAACTCCGGCAAGAGCCGTGAAGTTATTTGAAGCTTGAAAGGTTACACCATTGTCTATGCTATATTGCAATGCTCCTGTTCCTCCAGTTGCGTTAATTGTAAGATCACCATTATTTAGACCACAAGTAGGATCATTTATACCCACACTTGTTATCGAAGGTGCACCAAGATCAGTTAACATTACCGTCGTTGTTGATTGACATCCAAGTGCATCTTCAACAACAATATCATACGTTGCTGGTCCTAGACCCGTGAAGTTATTACCAGCTTGGAAGGTTACCCCATTATCTATACTGTATGACAGCGCTCCTGATCCTCCTGATGCGGTTATCGTAATAATACCATCTCCAGCACCACATGCCGGATCTGTTACAGATACATTCGTAATTGAAGGCGCTACTGTATTTGTTAAGGTCACAGTTGCCGATACCTGACATCCAGCAGCGTCTTCTACAACAATATCATACGTTGCAGCAGTTAAACCTATGAAAACATTACTGGCTTGGAATGTTACTCCATTATCATTACTGTATACTAAGACTGGTGTTCCTCCAGTTGCTGTGATATTAATTTGACCATCACTATTCCCACATGTTGGATCCGTTGGAGTCACAACTGTAATTGATGGAGCTCCGGCATTCATAAGAACTAAAATAGTAGTTGCTTGACAACCAAGAGCATCTTCAACAACAATGTTATATGATGCACCTGCCAAACCAGCAAAGTTGTTTCCTGCTTGGAATGTTACTCCATTATCAATACTGTATACTAAGGCAGGTGTTCCTCCAGTCGCTGCAATGGTAATATCACCATTATTTAAACCACATGTAGGATCATTTGCCGTAACGCTTGTGATACTTGGCGCTCCAGGATCCGTTAATGTAACGGTAGTTGTTCCCTGACATCCGGCCGCGTCTTCTACAACAATATCATACGTTGCTGGTCCTAGACCTGTGAAGTTATTACCAGCTTGGAAGGTTACTCCATTATCAATACTGTACTGTAATGCTCCTGTTCCTCCAGAAGCGGTTATCGTAATATCGCCATTTACAGTCCCACAAGTTGGATCTGTTACAGACACGTTCGTAATTGAAGGAGCCGCTACATTAGCTAATGTCACCGTAGTG
>JABSPC010000262.1 GCA_013215515.1 Crocinitomicaceae bacterium | reverse complement strand
GAGTAGAGCAAATGAAAATCTATCTCGACAAATTAGAATACCCAAAAATGAGCGTTGACTCGAACTCTATTGACATGTTTTGGCTTCAAGGACCTTCGAGAATTAATCAATTTCAGCAAATAAAATTTCTGGGTCAGTTCTATCAGAAGAAATTACCGATCTCTGAAAAAACCTACAAAAAGGTGCGAGAAATCTTAATTATCAGTGAAGAAGATGGTGAAATTATCAGTGGGAAAACTGGACTTTCAATTACTGATGGCATTGACAATGGATGGTATATCGGGTATGTAGAAAAGGATGATGATATATACTTCTACGCAACCAATGTTGATGAGAAATCAGACATTGAATTCAAAACATTTCTTGAGCTGCGAAGATCAATAACACATAACGCCTTTATTGAATTAAAAATATTGGATTGAAAATAATTCTGTTCCTTTTCAAAGAGTTTGTATTTACAACAGTATAACCGCCCTCTAGGGACTAAATCAAACAACATGAAAGGATTAGCGTATAGCACAACAGCAATTTTTACAAGCTTAACATTATTAGGAATGCTATTTAAGGTAATGCACTGGCCAGGAGCAGGAATTGCTTTGGTATTAGGTGTAGCAGGAATTTCACTAATTGTTATTCCAATTGTATCCGTATACAAATACAGACGAGCAAATTAAATTGCTCTCCATTAAAAAAGGCGATTCCATAAGGGATCGCCTTTTTCATATCTATTTAAAAGAATCTAATTCTTAACTATTCTTTGTACAACCGAATGTGAATCAGAGGAAATATTCATAAAGTAAACTCCGCGAGCTTCTTCACTAATATCTATTCCAAGTTCTACCATTTCTGATTGAGTTGAAACCGTGTAAATTAATCTTCCGTTTACATCTGTGATTTCAATCTTGAACAACTCAGACGCAGCATTTACAAATTCTACGTTGAATACTCCTTCACTTGGGTTCGGATAAACATTGAATCCAGCTAATTCAGGTATTTCTTCAATTCCAGCGCAACCATCAACGATGATTTCAGTTGAATCTGACTCTGAACATTCCTCAGCATTAATATAAGTATAAACTATCCAGTGGCTTCCAACTCCAGCTATTGCTGGATCAAATACACCGCCGCCAACACCTGGTCCAGAGTGAGCTCCTGCTGCAGGAGTTCCATTTGGAAGTGCTAGTGCCGTGTGATAAACACATACCGTGTTATTAGTAAATGCATCAATGGTGACCACAGGTAAAGGGGGCACAATCACGTTAAATGAAACACTATCTTGATTTCCGGAAGCGTCTGTTACAATGTACCATACAATTGTAGTTCCTGCATTAAAAGTCATTCCACTTACGTCTCCTGAACCAGATCCGGTTGTCGCACCTGTCATATTATAAGTAATCATTTCACCAGAACAGTTATCTGAAGATGTTGCTGAGATTCCATTCACAATAATATCACAAGTAGTAACATTCGCAGGAGCAATAATTGTTGGAACAATTGAATCAACAACAATAACGTTAAATGAACACCAAGCTGAATCACCGAATCCATTAACAACTAAGAACGATTCAGTTGAAGTTCCTACGGGAAATTCATTTCCACTTCCAATTCCAGATTCAAATGATGTAGCTAATGCACTACCCCATGAAATGTTTACAGATCCATGTCCTAAATTCACTCCTCCGGTATTGGTTT
>JABSPC010000261.1 GCA_013215515.1 Crocinitomicaceae bacterium | reverse complement strand
CCCGTCATGTACCATGCTGAAATATGGAAGGATAAGGATTATCGTCTCCCAGCTCCAAATGATGTTCACGACGTTGCGATTGCTCCATATACGAGAAAGCCTCAATATCAATTTGGTTGGGATTGGGCACTTCGAATGAACACAATTGGCTTCAATAAACCTGTCGAATTATTGGGATATGACAACAATCGTATCATGAATAAAAGCGTCAAAGTTTCTGATGTGAGCACTGCTTCAGCAACGGTTGAATTTATGATTGAATTGGCCGTTAAAGATAACAAGGAATATATCTGGAAAACTGATGACTTGTTATATGGAAATGTGACTGCTGAGAACGGAGTTATTAAATATGAAACTCAAATAAATAACCCTAAACTTTGGTGGCCTAAAGGACATGGTGATCAATATTTATATAATAAAGTTATTTTAATTCAATCATCAGAGGATAAGATCATTGGGTCTTCTTACTTTGATTATGGGATTAAGACCTCGGAGTTGATTCAAGAGACAGATGAATGGGGCACAAGCTACTATTTTAAGATCAACGGGCAGCGCATTTTTTGCAAAGGAGGAGACTATATTCCACAGGATATTTTTCCAGCAAGAGTTATGGACGAAGACATCGAAAAACTAGTTGAAGATATGGCCTTATCAAACTTCAATATGGTACGTGTTTGGGGTGGAGGATATTATCCCGATGAGATCTTTTTTGAGACGTGCGATCGACTTGGAATTATGGTCTGGCAAGATTTAATGTTTGCCTGTGCAATGTACCCTGGAGATGATGATTTTATTGAAAATGTTTCAAAGGAATTTGAATATCAAATACCGAGAATCGCAGGGCATGCAAGTGTCGTTCAATTCAATGGAAATAATGAAGTAGAAGTGGCTTGGGGCAATTGGGGCTTTCAGATTAAGTATGGCTTGTTCGGTAAGAGCGCTAAAGAAATTGAAAGATCCTATGATCGACTTTTCAAAGAGGTGGCCCCTGATATCATTGGAAAACATACAAATATTCCTTATATCCATACATCGCCTTTGAGCAATTGGGGGAAGGATGATTTGTACAATCATGGTTCTCAGCACTATTGGGGCGTTTGGCACGGTAAAGACCCAATTCAAGATTTCGGGAAGAAAATCGGACGGTTTAATGCCGAGTATGGTTTTCAAAGTTTTCCTGAATATTCAACCATATCTACATTTGCAGAGCATAAGGATTGGGATTTGTCATCTGAAGTGATGAAACACCACCAAAAGAGTTATGTAGGAAACAATATGATTCTTAAACATGCAAAAAAACTGTACGGAACACCTGAGACCTTTGAAGATTTTGTCTACTATTCTCAGTTAACACAGGCGATGGCCGTTAGTATGGCTGTTGCAGGGCATCGAATTGATGCTCCTCGATGTGGAGGTACTTTATATTGGCAAGTCAATGATTGTTGGCCAGCTCCGTCTTGGTCGAGTATAGATTATTTCGGAAATTGGAAAGCCTTGCAATATAGAATTAAGGATGATTATGAAGAAGTAGCGGTTGTTGCGAAGTACAATGATCTTGAAAATATTGATTACTACTTAGTCTCTGGGATAGAGGCTACTTTTGATTGCCAGGTAGTTTGCCAGATTCTTGATTTAAAAGGTGAAGAGGTTTCACAAGAAGTTTTTGACATTAAAGTAGAAGGACAAAATTCTTTTCATTTATATGTTAAAGAGTTGAATGATAGATGTATAGGTAAGAATTCACATCTCGTATTTACTTGGAAAGATAATAAGGGGAAGGAATTCAAAAGATCGTTTGATCATCTTCCAAAAGAGTATAAAAAGGCTTCTCAAGAGGATGTAACGGTAGTACTTGAAAGTATAGACTCTGAATCTGGAACAGCGATAGCGGTTGTTTCAAATAAAAGGTTTATTCGGGACGCTTGGCTAATGGTGGACCAACCAGGAGTAAAGTTCAGCGAGAACTTTGTAAGTTATCTTCCGGGTACGCACAAAATAAAAGTGGAATTCCAAAAAGGAACCCCTCTTATTAGTATTGAAATTAAATGGTTGTAAACTAGCGGAACAAATCTTCTAGATCATCCACGTCTCCCATTTCTTCTTCTTCCCATCGGTTTCTATCTCTTCTGTAGCGTTGTTGACGCCTAAGTTGGTCTTCCAGCATATCCACTGCCATTCCCATTCTATCGTAAGGAATCATATTAATAGCGATGTCAGCGCAATCAGTATCAATACACGCTTTTAAGAAAGCCTTTGTGTATTCCTTTTTCTGATTTTTACTCATGTCGTCCAAATCTTTTTCCATTTCACGGAAAACCTTCATCGCACATTCAGGAACTTCATTTTGAAATTTGTCTTCCATGTCTCTCATAAAGCTTCTGTCGTTAAGCCTAAGGATGTTAAGAGAGTTGTCTAATCCAGCATCGGTTAAACACGTGCATAGTTCTTCTGCATGATTCTCGGCCTTTGCTTCGGCTCCACCACATCCACTAAGCACCACGAACATAGCTGCGGCAAAAATTGAATATAAAGTTCTTTTCATAATAAGTAGTAATTAGATCGCGAAGATACTAATTCTTCTTTTTCGTAAAACTTAAACTCTAATCAATGGACTAATCTTTGGCTTCATGTAGTAATAGTATCAATTAAGCAAATATTAGCTAAAAAACTTTGAATATAATACCATGGTATGTATTTTTGCAGTATGAAGATTGATGATGAAATAAAATCAAAGTTTAAGTCACCGCAAATTAGGGCGTCTGTCAATGTAAGGTATACGTCCAATTTTTTTGCAACCATTCAAAATGCCTTTATGGCTGAATTTGGATTGTCAATGGCTCAGTTCAATATATTAAGAATATTAAGAGGCGCTGGAGGCTCAATTGCGGTGAATACGGTGAAGGAAAGGATGATTGAGAAATCCCCGAATACCACACGTCTCATGGACAAGTTAATAGCTAAAGGCTTAATCTCAAGAGAACGATGCAGCGAAGATCGAAGGGTTGTATATGTTAAGATTGCAAAGCCTGGATTGGAAATTCTTACCGAAATAGATGTAAAACACGAAGAAGAAAATTCCAATTTTATTAAAGCTCCATTGACGGATGATGAAGCAAATATGTTAAGTGATTTACTGGATAAAATGAGAGATAGTGCAAGAGATTAAATTAACTGCTTCGTTAAAGGAGGGGTATGTTGTAGAGAATGAGAGTAGAGGTTTGACTTGGTATAGCGATGAGCCCAAATCTATGGGAGGAACAGACGATGGACCAACACCGAGTGAATTACTATTGTCGTCAATGGCGAGTTGTAAGTTGATTACAATGAGAATGTATGCGAATCGCAAGGAGTGGGATTTTCAAGGAGCTTCAATTTCTCTTTCGATGGGAGAAAAGTCCGAAAAAACAGTGGTTGAAAAATCAATTGAGTTTCAAGGCGATCTATCTAAAGATCAAATTGAAGGTTTAAAAGTAATTTCAGGAAGATGCCCCGTTGCCAAAATGCTACGTAATTCTTTTGAATTCAAATTTGTATAGATGAGAGAATTATTAATTATTCTATTTCTGAGTTCGTCATTTATTGTTAGTTCCCAAGTTATTACTGGAAAGGTGATGGATGAAGAAGGAGCACTTGAATTTGCGTCAATTCGTCTGTTTAACCCAGAGGATTCTACAGTTACATATGGGATTTTCACATCTGAAGACGGCAGTTTTCGTTTGGATGAAGTGAAGCCTGGAAATTATTACCTAAAAATAACTTTTACAAATTTCGCCGATTATGTTGTTGATCCTTTTGTTGTTGATAAGACTCAAGAAAGAGATTTAGGCGAAATTAAGTTGGAAATTGATAAAGCTCTCGAAATAGATGGGGTATTTGTGGATGGTTCTTTAGATGTGCTTAAAGCAGGGATAGACAAGAAAATCTATAAAGTACAAGATGATATCACTTCTAAGGGGGGAACCGTAAATGATGTTCTTAATAACATTCCTTCAATCGAAGTTGACCAAGATGGCAACATTAGTCTTAGGGGGGATGCGAATGTCACTATTTTGATTGATGGTCGCCCAAGTGGATTGGTTTTAGGCGATGGACAAAATCTTTTAAACTCACTTCCTGCCAATGCAATAGAGCGCGTTGAAGTGGTTACAAATCCTTCTGCAAAGTACGATCCTGATGGAACTTCTGGTATTATCAATATCGTAATGAAAAAGAATAAACTGAAAGGGTTCAACGGGATTGTATCAGCAACCGCAGCCACTGGAAATCAATTTGAAGGGAATTTTTCCTTGAGTTACAGAAACGAGCGCTTTAATAGTTATATCAACTATTCATTTAATTATTACGAAGGGTATAGAAATTTTTCAAGCGACTTAACCCGAGATATTACTGCAGATAGTTCTATTTTTCTATCTCAACGCAGAGAAGGAACGGACTTGAAACAAGGGAATTCATTGGTTCTAGGAACTGATTTTTATGTCAATGACAGAAATGTTATTGGGATTTCGGCAACAGCTGCAATCGGACAGCGCGATCGGTATGGTTATTTGAAAAATGAGCTGTTTGATGGTGATAACGGACTTTACAATAAATGGGATCGAGAGTCTTTTGAGCCAAGATCGAATAGAAATTTGGACGTTAACTTGAATTACACTTTGAAATTTAAAAAGCAGAAAGGGGAGTGGTCAATATCTGCTTATCAGTCATTTGGAGATAAAAGCGTAGTGGGAATATACAAAGAGATTTACTATGATGATTTTGATGTCCTAAGCACAAATAGCCCTTTGAACCAGCAGTTGGATAACGTTGAAGTAAATTCTATTACCACCGCTCAAACCGATTATAGCTACATTTTGACTGATATTAATGCGCGAATTGAGGCGGGAGCTAAAATGATTCAAAGACACGAAGATATTGATACCTATTCTGAAGCAATGGACACTGTAACCGGATTGTTCAATGAGGACACGTTGGCAAATTTCCAATATCTCTATACAGGAAGTGAGTACAGCACCTATTTTATTTTTGGGCAAGAGTTGGGTAAATTCAAATACCAAGGAGGTCTAAGAGGAGAGTTCGCCGTGCAAAATCCACAGTTGATTTCGTCTGATACAAATTACAGAAGGACGTACATAAATATATTTCCATCAGTTCATTTAAAGTATGAAGTGAGTAATAAATCTGAATTTGGACTGAGCTACAGCAGGCGAATTAACAGACCAAGATCGCGTCAATTGAATCCATTTGTAAGCTATGCTGATCCTTTTAATTTAAGAAGTGGAAATCCAGAGTTGAAACCAGAATATATTGATTCTTATGACTTTAGCTATTCGTTTACAGCCAAGAAGTTGATAATTTCAACAAGTGTTTTTCATAAAAGAACCACGGACGTTATTAACCGCGTGAAGTATTTTTGTAGCGATAACACCGCGTTCATGACGTATGCAAATATTGATAAAAGTGTAAGTGCTGGACTAGAAGTGATCTTGATTTACAAGCCCTTCAAGTGGATGAAGAATACATTGTCATTTAATGGTAGTTATATTGATTACACGAATTATGATTCGAATGCAGATTGGAATAATGACGGTTTGAATTGGGGGGTGAAATATTCAGGGAGTGTAGATTTTTGGAAAAAGACAGCGAGTTTCAAAGTAACTGCTAACTATAGTGCTCCTAGAGTGGTGCCACAAGGGGTTTTTCAGAGAGGAAATGTAATTGGGATGGCTTTCGAAAAGAGATTATTTAAGAATAAACTATCAATTGGAACAAGGGTTACGGATCTTTTTAATACGATGAATACTACTATTAAATTAGATCGAGATGGGGTAATGCAGGACATGGAATTCAAATGGTTAAGCCGAAGAGTTTATCTTACTTTGTCCTATAAGTTTGGGCAATTAGATAAGAAGAAAATGCCAAGAACAAGCTCGGTTGGAGGAGGTGATTAAGAGTCGAATGCTTAGAGTGTCTAAGTTTTGTAAGTATCAAAAGTTGTTTTTTTAACCGTGATTCTCAACTTTACGGACTTTTAAATTCATTACTTTAGTTCACTCTCAAATCAGCTTACCTTAACCTTTTTTTTATTCTTTATATGTATTCCCAAACCCTGTATAGCTGAGTCGAAGCCTGAAGTACGACGCGCCTTTTTAGACTTT
>JABSPC010000260.1 GCA_013215515.1 Crocinitomicaceae bacterium | reverse complement strand
GTTGACTAAAAGTTTTTTGATCAGCATATTTGAAGAATCTTGAGGACTTTGTTCATTTGTTTTTAGTTAGTGGATTCCTCATAGAACAGTCTCCTATGATCATTTGACAGCTTATTCTATGCCAAATATCATTTCTCTATCGAAAATGGGCGAGGCCATGGAACATATATTGACAAATATGAATTGCGTTTTGTCAATGGTAAAGTCGAAATCGGAAAAGAAGTCTGGTCGTTCTTCTAAAAGTCATGGCGGAAACCGTCGAAATCTTGACCTTCCGCGTTCTTCTCAATTCGCTCCTTAATCTCAGCTTTCTTTTTAGGATCTGTTGACGCATTAATGATTGGAATACTGTGGAACAAGATGTCTTTTACTTTCTCTCCTCGGTTCATAATCAAAGCAATCATCATTATGATACTTGAAATCAGAATTGGATACAATAGCAACCCCGTGTCAAAACTTTCAATTTTATCCCCTTCATATTTTGCCAAAACGAAGAACAAAAGAACCGTGATTAAGCCTCTCGGTGCAATGAACAATTCAGGAAACAAATGGTCTTTGGCTATGAGCCGAAGGATGATAAATCGAACTAGGAATAGAATTACTACAATCGCAAAACTATTAATAGCTACGTCCAAATTGTAAAGCGAACTCACAGTGATACTAAGTCCAAAAACGACAAAGAAGAACGTACGAATTAAAAATGCAGACTCGAGAGTAAGATTATGGAAATCGTGCAAAATTGGATTTACCTTTTCTTTGTCAAAGTACTTTTTGAGGAAGCCTCTGAAAAAGACATCCGTGTTGTTGAGTACCAACCCGAAGGCCAAAATAATGAGTAACGATGATAGATGGAAGTATTTTCCAACTGCAAATAAGAGCAGTAGGACCGCGATAATTAGAAACAGTTTTACTTGCATTTGCAAACGTTGAAATAAGAAGACCATTACATAGGCAACAACAACGGAGAGCACCATCGTTACTAGAATGTTTAGGCCAATACTCCAGGCAATGGAGCCGTCACCCACATGCCCATCAGCGCCTAGCATAAAGTAGAAAACCATAATTCCAAGGATATCGGAGAACGTACTTTCGTACACCATAAACTCCTTTTTCACACCTGTTAATCCACCAACACTTGGAATAATAATGGCGCTGCTCATGATACTTAATGGAATTGCGTACAACAGTGCAGTATACAATCCGGCACTTGGGAAAATGTACAGAAAGAAGCCTCCTAGCGCAAACATAGACACGCCTATACCTAAGAGAGCAATTAGGAAAGCTTTGAAGATCATTCCTGCTTTTTCTTTCTCCAATTTTAAGTCGAGAGCGGCTTCGAGTACAATCATAACCAACCCGACATTACCCAAAATCTCAAGAATGGAATCCAAGTCAACGTCATTTAAAACACCGGCAGATTCCAACCCAACCTTGAGTCCCATTCCTAATAATATTAACAATAGCACAGACGGGATATTCGTCTTTTTAGAAATGATATTAAAGAAAAAGCTCAGGATTATAATTCCCGCAAGAGCCATTATGACAACGTAAGTATTCATTCGATTTAAATTGGTAGAACAAAATACTGGTTTTTTTCGGATTCAAAAGGAGTCTAACAAATGATCGGATTAATAAAAGTCAAAGGTTTTCCTTATTTTAGACTTAATGGATTAATTGAACCAAATGATCAAGAAGCTGTTTTTACTATTTGTTGTATTGCCAATTAGTGTTGGTTGTTATGCCCAAGTTGGTTCATCGTGCGGAACTTTGAAATATCTTGAATATCAAGAAACGAAACACCAAGGGTATAAAGAAGCCGTTAAGTTATCTTTTAATATTGCCAAGGAGTATTCAGAATCATCAAACGCAAAATCGATCGGGACTCACACCATCCCTGTTGTGGTGCATGTAGTTTACAATACGCCAGAACAAAATTTGCATGACACCGTCATCTTCAATCAAATTGAATTGCTTTCTGATTATTTTAATCGTAGAAATGCAGATACCATTTTAATGCGCTCTGAATTTGATATTGTTAAGGGGAAGGCAAATATTGAATTTGAATTGGCCCAGTATGATTCAAATAATCTCCCAACAAACGGTATTACGAGAACGTTTACTTCGCTAAGCACATTTATGCCCCTATGGTTTGATATGGCTGAGGTAGAGTACGTTAAAAGTACAGCCGATGGTGGTCACGACCCTTGGGACACATTGCGATATTTGAATATTTGGGTATGTAATATGTTGTCTGACAATCAATTGATCGGGTTTAACGGATATGCTACTCCTCCGGCAAACCTGCCGAATTGGCAAGGTCAATTGATTCCTCCAATGACTGCTGGTGTAGTTATTCATTTCCCCTTTTTTGGGAGTAATAATCCAAACGATCCGACAGATATAGTAACAGGAAAAATTCACGATCAAGGGAAATTATTGGTTCATGAAGTTGGACATTACTTGGGATTAAGGCACATTGATGGCGATGGCGATTGTTCGCAAGATGATTGGATTGACGACACACCTATAGGAAGTGATTTAGGGGTCGACTGCGACACAATGAATCCTTGTTTTGATAATATCCAAGGTGTTGATCTACCTGAAATGTATGAGAATTACATGGGGTTCACTTATGAGTCGTGTCAAAATACCTTAACCCAAGGACAATGCGATTTCATGAACGCCGTTCTTGAAACAGCTCGATATGATTTGGTGCACAACAATCAGGGTTTGAATATTCCCGAAGCCGTTTTAAATAGTGCAGTAATTTATCCGAACCCTTCCTCTGGCGATGTGACAATTAGCAGTTCAATTAAACTCAAATTGGTTGTACTACGATCACTTTCTGGTGTGGAGATTGCACGTTTTAGTTGTAAAGGATATGAAAATGCTTTACACTTTGACAAAGTTCCTCCAGGAACGTATTTCCTTTCTTTGATTGACGAAATGGGGCAAACAAGTGTTCAAAAAATCATCTTTATTTAGAGAAATTTCGATTAAATAGTTTGAGTTCGTTTAATTAAACGTAATATTGCGATATACAAATATAGCGATGGGATTAACAAAGACAGAAAATTACACAGAGGCGCAAGTTGAACTTTCCAAGATGGTAAAGGTCTTTGGACATCCAGCGAGAATAGCGATTCTACAGTCTATAATCAAAGCGAACTCTTGCGTTTGCGGCGATTTAGTTACGGAAATTGGATTGGCTCAATCGACAATTTCACAGCATTTGAAAGAGCTCAAGTCGGTGGGATTAATTCAAGGAACCATTGAAGGAACCAGTATGTGTTATTGCATTAACTCGAAAAACTGGAACAAACTTAAAGATGAACTTCTATTATTATTTAATTCGGCAAATTGCGAAGACGGCGATTGCTGCTAAAATCAAACAACATGGAAAACACAAAATTCCCAAGAATGCACGTTTCACTTTACGTGAGTGACATTGCTTCAACAGTAAACTTCTACACTACTTTTTTTGGGCAGCCTGCTTCAAAAGTGAAGAAAGGATACGCTAAATATGAATTAGAAAACCCAGGATTGATTATTTCGTTTGTGGAGAACGCAGAACGAGTAGCACAGAATTTCGGTCACCTTGGAATTCAAGTGGGGTCAAAAGAAGAGATGGAGGCTAAACTTGAAGTGGCAAAGGCCCAAGGAATAGTGTCCTTAGAGGAAATCGGAACAGCATGTTGCTACGCGGTTCAAGATAAATTTTGGGCAACTGATCCGGATGGAATTCAATGGGAAGTCTATTATTTCCATGAAGATGTAGAGTTTAACGATCCTCAATATTCTTTAGAAGATACTGCGGCTTGCTGTACACCTGAAACAGAATTAAAAGATGCTTCGCAGGTTAAACCACGGGTGAAGCTATCTGAATTAGAAGATTCGAGTAGTTGTTGTGAACCTGAATCGGGATGTTGTTAAATGGATAATTAGATCGCTTCGCTTTTAGATTTTTGGAACGTTCGTACCTCACTGTTGGATAAATCGATTCTTTAAATTATTAATAACCCAAAAACGGAGTGATCCAAAAAGTCGCATGCGACTGATCAAAAAATCAAAAAATGAGTAAAAACATATTAGTGCTGTGTACAGGAAATAGTTGTAGAAGCCAGATAGCTGACGGTTATTTAAGAGCGTTGTCGCCTCAAGGAATAAACGTTTATAGTGCGGGAGTTGAAACACACGGAGTTAATCCTAAAGCGATTGAAACAATGAAGGAAGACGGGATTGACATTTCAAGTCATACTTCAAATAATGTAAACGAATACGGAGATATAGAATTTGATTACATCATTACCGTATGTGATAATGCAAAAGAGCGATGTCCCTATTTTCCATCAAAAGCATATAGATTTCATCAGAATTTTCCAGACCCAGCGAAAGCAGTTGAAGAAGCTGCAAAAGCAGCTGATAAGGAATCAACAGATGACTCTACCAAAGACGCTCTCATAAATGAGAAAATAAATACTGAATTCGCAAAAGTGAGAGACATGGTAAAAATCTATTGCAAAGAATTTATTTCCGCTTATTTATGAAAAAGTACGTAGCAGAAATCGTCGCGACCTTCTTCCTCATTTTTTGTGGGTGTGGCGCGATGGTTATTAATACTGAAACTGGTGCACTTACGCATACGGGAGTCGCTGCTTCTTGGGGGTTGATTGTGACAATTATGATTTTTGCTTACGGTCGAATTTCTGGAGCGCACATGAATCCTGCGGTCACAATTGGGTTAACATTGGTGAAATTACATCCCAAAAAGGAAGTTCTTCCCTATTTGGCGGCGCAATTGATTGGAGCTTTTGCCGCTAGTCTCACATTGGCGCAATTGTTCCCTGACAATGATTTACTTGGTTCATCCTTACCTCAGGGATCGGAAATGCAATCCTTCATTTTGGAATTCATTCTAACCTTCATGTTAATGATTGTCATTCTTTTGACATCTCAAGGAGGTAAGAAGGAACAATTTTTCGCTCCTATTGCTATTGGCGCAACTGTAGGGTTGGAAGCACTCTACGCGGGACCAAAATGCAAT
>JABSPC010000026.1 GCA_013215515.1 Crocinitomicaceae bacterium | reverse complement strand
TCTGAAGTGTCAGCACTTCTAGGTCGTATGCCATCTGCTGTAGGTTACCAACCAACATTGGCAACTGAGATGGGAGCGATGCAAGAGCGTATTACTTCAACTAAAAATGGATCTATTACATCTGTACAAGCGGTTTACGTACCTGCAGATGATTTAACTGATCCAGCACCAGCGAACACATTTGCTCACTTGGATGCAACAACAGTATTGTCACGTAAGATTGCTGAGTTAGGTATCTATCCCGCGGTTGATCCATTGGATTCGACTTCTCGTATTCTTACAAGAGATATTGTAGGTGCTGAGCACTACGATTGTGCACAAAGAGTTAAAATTACACTTCAACGTTATAAAGAACTTCAAGATATCATCGCGATTCTTGGAATGGATGAATTGTCTGAAGAAGATAAGTTGATTGTACACCGCGCAAGAAGAGTTCAACGATTCCTTTCTCAACCATTCCATGTTGCTGAGCAATTTACAGGTCTGCCAGGAGTGTTGGTTGATATCCAAGATACAATCAAAGCGTTTACTGAAATTCTCGACGGTAAATACGATCAATATCCAGAAGCAGCATTCAACCTTAAAGGTGGAATCGAGGATGTTATCGAAGCAGGGGAGAAAATGTTAGCTGAAAACGCTTAATTGAATATTTAAACGCTTTTACTGAAGTTTTGAACGGCGGTCGAAACCTAAAGTGAAGAACTCAGCAAAGGCACAAAAGCGATAAAGATGCAATTAGAAATTATCACACCAGAAGCAGAGATTTTTGTAGGCGAAGCTGATGCAGTTCAATTCCCTGGGGCCGACGGATCGTTCCAAGTATTGAATAAACACGCACCCGTTATTGCTGCATTAACTAAAGGTGATGTGAAAGTTGACCTTACCAATGCTTTTGAAACAGAAAATGCGAACGATAAAATCACAGTTGATGGTTCAAACAATAAGGTTATTCGCATTGCGATTAAAGGTGGAGTTATTGAAATGCAGAACAACAAAGTAATCGTTCTGGCAGAATAGCTTGCATTAAAGAATATTTAGGAGGGAGTTCATCAATTGAACTCCCTTTTTTTTATGGTTCTTTTTGTTAAACTACGTTAAGTAGAACGGCTATAATTAGTGACTTATACGATAGTTTCACTATTTTCGTTGATTATACTAGAACACATGGGGATTTTAGACAAAATAGATTTAAATAATACACCGAAACACATTGCCATCATTATGGATGGGAATGGGCGTTGGGCACAGCAGCAGGGCGAAGAACGACTGTTTGGTCATAATATTGGCGTGGAATCTGTTCGAGAAGCACTTAAAGCTGCTCAAGAAATGAATGTCGAATACCTCACGTTGTATGCATTCTCTACTGAAAACTGGGATCGACCGAAAGAAGAGGTAGACGGTTTAATGGATTTATTGGTGCACACGATCAGTAATGAAGTCGAAGAGCTAGATAAAAGTAATGTTGTGGTCTCAACTATTGGTGATACAGCTGGGCTTCCACAAGGATGTCAAGATGAATTAGCAGCTGCTTATGAACAGACAAAGACGAATACAGGAGTTAACTTAATCTTGGCTCTGAATTATAGTGCTCAATGGGAAATCGTTGAAGCAGCAAAGAAAATTGCGAAAAACGTTTCAAATGGAGATCTTGAATTGCACGATATTTGTAAAGAAACATTCGCTGACAATTTGACAACAAGAGGTATTCCGGATCCTGAACTTCTTATTAGAACAAGTGGGGAACATCGAGTGAGTAACTTTTTACTTTGGCAGATTGCATACGCAGAGTTCCATTTTACTGAAGTATTGTGGCCTGATTTTAAGAAAGAAGATTTATATAAGGCTGTGCTCGATTATCAATCCAGAGAAAGAAGATTTGGAATGATATCCGCACAATTAGAAAAATAAAATATGAAATTGACCTTTAAATTACTACTCACTTGCATGCTACTTCTGTCCTTTCAGGCGATGGTAAACGCGCAGGTAGTTCCAGACACAGTTAATCCAGGTTCACTTCCAATTGCCGATCCAGTGGAACCAATGGATCAAGTAATAGATAAAGTTGACGAAGGAAATGTTGTCGGTGGACTTGATATAGACTTCATGCGACCGGGGAAATACGAAATAGGACCTATCCGAGTTGAAGGAGCCGATAATTATGATCACAATGCAATTAAGCTTTTAGCAGGATTGAGATCGGGTCAATCAATTACATTGCCTGGTGAAGCGATCTCAAAATCGATTAAGAATTTATGGGCAGAAGGAATTTTTTCCGATATCGAAATTACCGCTGAGAAGGAAATTGCAGGTGTTATTTACATGACAATCAAAGTAGCACCGAGACCTAAGCTTTCTCGATTCAGATTTGTAGGAATCAATAAACGCGATGCAGATAAAATTAGAGAAGAGATTTCTTTATTCTCAGGAAAAACAATTACTGAAAACTTAGTTTTTGCAACGAAAGCGAAGATTAAAGGGTATTTCAGAGATAAAGGTCATTATTCGGTTGGGGTTAAGATTAACCGTGTTCAGGATACATTAATGAATCAATCTGAAATCTTTGTTATAAAAGTAAACAAAGGTGAAAAGGTAAAGATTGGTGAGTTAGTATTTGAAGGAAATGAATCCGTTAAAACGTGGAAATTGCGTTTAGCGATGAAGGACACGAAGCAGAAAGCGTTTTGGAGATTCTTCAAAAGATCTAAATATTTCGAAAGCACGTATAAGAAGGACAAGGAGGCTATGATGGCCAAGTTCACGAAAGTTGGTTTGCGTGATGCTGAGATTAAAATGGATACGGTCTACTTAGCGGACACGAAGAATTTAAATATTAAAATCACTATTGACGAAGGAGAAAAGTACTATTTCGGAGATATTGAATGGATTGGAAATACAAAATTCAGATCGTCATACCTTGATACCGTATTGGGTATTGAAAAAGGAGATTTATACAATAGCCAACTTTTAGATACTCGTTTGTTTATGAGTCAGGATGGACGTGATATTTCATCGTTGTACATGGATAGAGGTTATTTGTTCTTCCAAGTTATCGCGGTTGAAACGAACGTAGAAGCGCATTACATTAATTATCAAATGCGAATAATCGAAGGGAAAGAGGCCCGTGTTAAACGTGTTATCATTAAAGGAAATACGAAAACGAATGATTACGTAATTCGTAGAGAAATTAGAACGAAACCTGGTGATTTATTCAATAGAAATGACATTATCAGAACGCAAAGAGAGTTAGCTCAATTGGGCTATTTCAATGAGCAAGCGTTCCAAGTAAACCCAATTCCAAACCCACAAGATGGAACGGTAGATATTGAATACGTGGTTGAAGAGAAATCTTCAGATCAAATTGAATTGTCTGGTGGTTATGGAGGGACTGGATTGGACGGAAAAGGTCGAATCATTGGAACTCTTGGATTGACATTCAACAATTTTAGTACAAAAAACATCTTCAAAAAAGGAGCATGGACACCTCTTCCTGGTGGAGACGGACAACGTGTTTCATTGCGTATTCAGACAAATGGTAAATTCTACAGAGGTTACAATTTCTCATTTACTGAACCGTGGTTAGGGGGGAAGAAGCCGAACTCACTTACTTTCGGTGCAAACTGGACTTTATTAGGAAATGGATATGCTCCAACAAATGAAAACTTTAGTGGTTTGCGTTTAGCAGGTGTTAATGTGGGATTGGGACGTAGAAAGAAATTCCCGGATGATTGGTTCCAGGCGTATTACGAATTGAGCTTCCAACAGTATTTTGTGAAGAATGATACTCGATTTGGATTGTTTACAGATGGTATAGCAAATGATTTCGCGTTCAGATATGTTCTTCAGAGAAACTCTGTAAGTTCGCCAATTTACCCTCAAGGAGGATCAAATATTAAGTTTACAGCGAAAGCGACTTTGCCATATTCTGTGTGGGACGGAATTGACGACTATTCGACTTTATCGAATGAAGAGCGTTTCAAAAATTTAGAGTATTACAAATTCAAATTGACTGGAGAATGGTATTTTCCATTAACGCCAGACAAAAAATTGGTATTGATGCCTAGAATTGGATTTGGAATTCAAGGGGCTTATAACTACGATAAAGGTTTAACACCATTCGAACGTTTCCATTTAGGAGGAAGTGGATTGACAGGAGTGAATCAAATTGGTGGACAGGAAATTATCGCACTTAGAGGCTATGAAGACGGAACTGGAGGTTTAAACTCAGACGGAGGAGATCCATTAATTGCTAAGTATACTTTAGAGTTGCGATATCCTATTTCATTGAATCCTTCAGCGACATTCTATGTTCTTGGATTTGCTGAAGCTGGGAATACGTTCCCGACCTTTAGAGACTTCAACCCATTGAATGTAAAAAGAGCTGCAGGTGTTGGAATTAGAGTATTCCTTCCAATGTTCGGTATGCTTGGATTGGATTATGGATGGGGTTTTGATAAGCTTGATTCTTGGGCAACGGGGTTCGACACAATCGAAGGAGGATTTAACAATCAAATAGATACGAAAGGATATTATACTAAGTTGAATTTCACAATTGGTATGAATCTAGGCGAATTATAATATCGAGATATACAATAAATGTATTATTTTCGCCGTTCGGCAGAAAAAAGTTGAATTATGAAAACACTTGTTTTGGCTCTAGTATTGATTTTTGGCACAGGGTTTGCCTTTAGTCAGAAGTACGCTTATATTGATTCGGATTACATCTTGAAGGCGATGCCTGAATATAAAGATGCGAAAGAAAAATTGGATAAACTTGCAGATCGTTGGACGAAAGAGATTGAAAAGCGATATGATGTTTTGAAAATGAAGAAAGACAATTTTGCAAGAGAGGAAGTTTTACTTCCAACCGAAGAGAAGAAAAAACGCGCAGAGGAATTGGATAAGCTTGAGACTGAAGCGATGCAAATGCAAAAAACGCGCTTTGGGGTTAAAGGTGATTATTTCCAAAAACGTCAATCTTTGATTAAGCCTATCCAAGACCGTGTTTATGATGCAATGGAGAAAATTGCAAATCAAAAGAAATACGTAATGGTATTTGACAAAGCGAATCAAAGCAATTTGGTTTACGCCGATCCAAAAGTGGATATAAGCAATTTAGTACTTAAAGAGTTGGGAGTAAAAGTAAAATAACCAAAACTTAAGTCTTTAAATAAGGAGTGAAGCTCCGAATAACTGAAAACCAGAAGGAATAATCTCTCGAGTTGATTTAAAGAATAATTTAATTCAGTTCGATTTAAAAAAGAAAGAATGAAAAAATTAGTATTGTTATTAGTTGTATTAGTAGGGTTGGGAGGAACAGCAATGTCTCAGTCCAAAATTGCCCACGTTAGATCACAAGTTTTGTGGGATTCATTGCCATCTGCAAAAATTGCCTTAGCGCAATATGGTGAAATGGAAAAAAACGCTTACGACGAGTTAAACGAAATGCAACTTGAATTTCAGACAGCAGCAGAGGCATATCAGGCTAAAGCTCCTTCTTTAATTCGTTCTCAAAGAGAGTATGAAGAAAAGAAATTAATGGAGTTTCAAGAGCGAATTGAATCAACAAACCAATCGTTGAAAGATTTCTTAATTCAAACATCCAATGATTTGAATGCGCCATTGCAAGATCGGATCAAAAGAGCAGTTGATATTGTTGCCGAAAGAATGAAATTGGCATACGTTATTGATGAATCTAGTGCAATTTATTTTGGGGGTGGACAAGACATTACCGACGAAGTAATTAAAGTACTGTTGGAATTGGATGCTAAAGAAACAGCAGAAGATGTAATTCCAAACTAGACTTTTATAAAATAGTAATGACCCCGATTTGTCTTTTAACAGATCGGGATTTTTATTTAGCTTTGGTATTATGGGACCTATTGGAGTATTTGATTCTGGCTATGGAGGACTAACGATCCTCTCAGACTTTCGCGAGAGATTGCCAGAATACGATTATTTGTATTTGGGCGACAATGCTAGAGCTCCATATGGTGGTCGCTCGTTTGATGTGGTGTATGAGTTCACATTACAAGCGGTGAACGAATTATTTGACCGTGGGTGCGAGCTGGTTATTCTTGCGTGCAATACAGCATCAGCCAAAGCACTGCGTACAATTCAAAAAAATGACCTTCCTAGAATAGGCCTTCATAAACGAGTGCTAGGTGTGATTCGTCCGAGTGCGGAAATTATAGGCCAATTTTCTAGAACCAATACAATAGGGGTTTTGGCTACTCCGGGTACCGTAACATCAGATTCATATCCAATTGAAATTAAGAAGTTTTCACCTCAGTGTAATGTGTTCCAACATGCCTGCCCATTGTGGGTAACGTTGATTGAAAATAACGAACATTTTACGGAATCTGGAAAAGAGTTTATTCGAAAAGATGTAGATGCGTTGATGGCCATGAATAAACGAATCGATACCATCGTATTGGGTTGTACTCATTATCCTGTTTTAAAGGATTATATCGAGTCTTTGGTTCCAGAAGGAGTAAATGTAGTTGCGCAGGGAAATATCGTCTCAGACAGCCTCGCTGATTATCTTCTTCGTCATCCTTGGATAGATTCAAAATGCACCAAGAATGGATCGGTTAATTTTTTGACATCTGAGAATAGCGTTGAATTCAATCTAAATGCAAAGAAGTACATTGACGTCGATGTGAAATCAGTGCACATTAGCCTGTGATTATCCCAAGTCCGAGAAAATCATTTAATCCATCATAGCAATACCATAATTGAACAGATACGTGATTGAGTAATTAGGAATAATCTTAGAAATGTCTTTCTTTTATTGCACTAAAGCTATTTCTTATGACTGTTAAAACTCTATCCGCATCTATTTTCGAGTTTGTAATTTCATTTGCGGGAATATCTCAAGACACTAAAAACTCCGGAAATTCTTATCCAAATGATGAGATCCCGTTTTATGAAAAAGAGGGCATTAAATTAAGTGTAAAAAACAATACGCCTCTTTTGTTTACGGGGTTAAATGATGCTGTGGAAGGGAATACCCCTGAAGAAATGGCTTATGATTGGATCCAGAAGAATAGGGAAGTTCTTAAAATAAGTCAGCTTTCAGATTTAGTTGTTTACTCGAGTCGAACAGGAGCGTCGGGTTCAACAGTTAGAATGTACCAACTCAGTAATGGACTGCCCGTTTATATGTCTGAAATAGTTGTACATATTTCTCCAAAGAATGAAGTGACTTATGTAAGTAACACACTTGATGCTTCGGTTCAAGAGATTGATGTTACACCAGCGATTATGGAAGAGGTTGCCTTGATTTTCGCAACGAATGCAATTGGTGCTACAGGCACAACTGGTTTCGTATCGAGTGAATTGCAAGTGTTTAGCAGAGAGGAAAGTACGGTTCTCATGTATAAAGTTGTTCTTGAGCCTGAGTTTCCATTAGGAAGCTGGGAAGTTCTTGTCAATGCTGAGAACGGTGATATTTTAAAAGCGGCTAATAAAGCTTGTAATCATAAAGACCATGTCAGTTCAATTTGTTCAGTTCCACCACCAGTTAATGGATCTGGAATTGTTTTTATTCCAGACCCATTGTCAGTTGATTTGGCACAATATGCTGGAGCTTACCTTGACAATAATGATGCTACGAATGCTACTTTTGATGCTACAATGTCAACTGTAACGCTTTATGAAATTAATTTTACAGGATCAATGTATGAACTTGTTGGGCCGTATGCAGAAATTGAAGATTTTGAATCACCAAATAACGGTCTGTTTTCACAAGCTTCAAGCAATTTCAATTTTTCTAGAGATGATGACGCTTTCGAAGCGGTGAACTGTTACTATCACATTGATGGGAGCATGAGATATATCAATGATACATTGAATATTGCATTAATGCCTTTCCAATATTCAGGAGGCGTGAAATTTGATCCAAGTGGATTGAATGGTGCTGATAACTCACACTATTTAGGAGGTTCTGGACAAATTTCTTTTGGAGAAGGCGGAGTTGATGACGCTGAGGATGCAGATGTTGTGTTACATGAATTAGGACACGGGATACACGATTGGTTGACTGCAGGGAATATATCTCAAGTTAATGGATTGAGCGAAGGGTCTGGAGACTATTGGGCAACATCATACTCAAGAAGCTTAGGTCAATGGGCGTCTGCTGATCCTGAATACAACTGGATGTTTAGCTGGGATGGACACAATCCATTCTGGGGCGGACGAATCACGAATTATACAGCTTTGTACCCAGGTGGTTTGACAGGTTCAATTCATACCGATGGTCAAATTTGGGCGACAACGTTAATGCGAATTTATGATATCATTGGAAGAGAAAAGGTAGACAAAGCCTTTTTAGAAGGATTGGGAATGACAGGAAGTTCAACAAGTCAGCAAGACGCTGCTATTGCGGTTAGACAAGCTGCTATTGATATGGGATACACTTGTGCGGATGTTGATGTCTTTACACAGGAATTTACAGCAACAGGATATGTTCTTCCAGCAATTCCAGGAGCATCTAGTTCAATTAACACTACAATTTGTTCAGGAGAAACCGTAATTGTTAATGGAACAACGTATGATGAGAACAATTTAACTGGAACAGAGATTCTGCCAGCTGCAAACGGATGTGACAGTACAATAACAATCAACTTAACGCTTGCGCCAGCAATTAATACTTCGTTGACAGTTTTGGATCAAACCTTGACTGCTGATGTGAATGGAGCGACATATCAGTGGATTGACTGTGATAATGGTGATGTAACAATTCCAGGAGCGACGAATCAAAGTTATACGGCAACAACTTCAGGAAATTATGCAGTTGAAATTACGATAAATGGTTGTACTGAAACTTCAGGATGTGATTACGTTTCAATGATTGGACTCAATGAAATTAACGGAAACAATATATCTGTGTTCCCTAATCCATCTCAAGGAGAATTTAGTATTGTAATCGAAAACGGTACGTCTTTGATTGATTACACAATTACAAGTTTGGATGGAAGAATGATTAAAGAAGAAATCGGAATTAACGCTCATGAGATTTTAATCAACATTGGAAACGAAAGTAAAGGTGTTTATTTCCTTAAAGTGAATCAAGAGGACAACACTCAGTTGTTTAAGATTGTACTTCAGTAAACAATATTCTAGATTGATAGAGGGCATTGAGCAAAATCGATGCCCTCTAATTGTTTTATTCCTTGAAGTATGTATATAAAATGAAAATTGAGTTGATGACTGATTATGATAAAGCTTCAGACTTTATCCGAAACGCATAATATATTTTTAGTCAAATAAACTGAGGAAGCCCCCTTCGACCTGTCTTGAGATCAAAGTTCGAATTCCGATAGATACAATTGCAGTTTCCAGCCTGAACCTGATTCATGAGTTGATTTTACTTTCTATTGTCGAACGCATCACAAATGCTCTTTCCTTGGCTGCTTTTGCCTTTTCGCCTTCAAATAAGCTATCGATTGTGCCGTTGAAAAGTTCAATCCATATATCGAAATGTTCTTTTTTAATTGGCATGTTCAAATGAAGTTGGGTGACATCAGTTTTGTATCCGCCTCTATCCAATAAAACGAATGCCCAAAAATGAATCATTTTAGGAACATGGTTTTCAAAATCCATGTGTTTGAAAAATGGCGCTAGTCGCTCATCATGAAGTGCTTTGCCGTAAAACGATCTAATAAACAATTCAACATCCTCTTCATTTGCAATGTCTCTCATGTCTTACAAATTGTAGCACAAAATTACGCAATCGGCCATCAATAAATATGATTTATGTCAATTTAATTGAAGCGCAATCGTCGATTTCCAGTACGGTGGTTTGGATGGATGAAACTTCAGGCAATTCATTCGAAAGTTGAAGGCAAAAAAAAGCGTCTCGTCTGAGTTGAGCCGGGCCGAGACGGGTTTTTGTGAAAATTTTCAAAATGTGTTTTTTTGTAAGCTTAAATTCAGCAAGTGACAAAGGCATGAAAACAAATACTGCTGAAATTTAACATTATCCAAGCTCCTTAATGGCTGAGCGGCGAATTTTGATTCTGAGCTCTTTGTTCTTTTTGTTCCACTTTATTTTAAGTGCAGATTCTTCCAATTTGATGCATTTATTTGGGTTCTTTTTCGAACAAGCAGCGATGACTGATTTGGCTTCGATCTTTTTGTATTTATAGACTCTGTTCTTCTTGTGTTGTAATTTCACCCTGTACATAGAGTCAATCACTGGAATGTAAAGATTTGCATTTCTGGAATTCCAAGGACGTTTCAAGAGAATTGTCGTATCCGTCAGGAGAACATGTTTACTGTATTCTTTTGCAAGAAGAGTTACCACAGATTCATCTTCATTCCAGTATTTCGGAGTGATCATTTTCTTGAAAATATATCGTATTCCTTCTTCATCTGAAACGTGACGGATTTTATGTAAATCATTCCAGTCCGGTCCATATTGAGCCGTGGCAGTTGTACTTTCACTATCTCCAGAGGAAACCTTTATTTTTTCGTTCAAGCTATCCAAAACTGTGATTCTGTTCAAAGTGAAGTGAGGTGTGATAATCTCGGGTGTTGGAATTTTTAAATCAACGTTATAACCACCGCCACCTCTGAAACAAGGAATCTGCATAATGTAAAAATCGCCATCAGCTGAATATTCCATTGGAATTGTTCGCTGCACCCACCGAACGCCTCCGAGAGTGTCAATTGACTGCCAAACTTTCATTCTTGGATCAAGTTGGTCTGCAGGAATTCGAATTGTACTTTGACTACATGGATCTACATCTTCGCAGGTATGCGTCATTTTCATCATTCCACCTGTTTGTAAATTGCCGCCATTTCTTGTCATTAGTGAGATTCCCAAGGTCGCTGCTTCTGCGTTTGAACTTACTTCTTGAATTTCTGGTTTTGATTCGCAAATTGGACAATTACCGAAATAGTCAAGTGCGATTTCAACTTCAGTTCCTCTATCGGCTGTGATAGTAACCTTCCCGTCTTTGGTTGGGAACATTACTACATCAACACGTCGGTTTAATTTTTTGGTGCCGTCAGAATTATTTGAAAATTTAGGATCTTCTTCGCCTTTAGGAAGGATTTGAACAGAGCTAATTTCTCCTGCGAATTGTTCGCGGATGTAAATTTCAATTTCCTCAGCTCGATTTGTCGATAACTTTAAATTATAGTCTTTGTCAGCATCACTATCCGTAAATCCGTAAATCTCTAAAAGGTAGTCACTTTGGGGGTCCATTTTGGCAATTACAGCATCTAAACGATTGTATTCTGAAACGAATAAATCGGAACGACCCGTCTCGAAGTAGACTGAAATTGCTGGCTTGCAAATTTGCCCATTCGCTTGAAAAGAAGATAGTGCACCTAGCACCATGAGTTGGAGTAGAAGATGTTTCATGAAAATTGGTTTGAATTAATTATGTAACGACCTTACTTCGAAAAGATTACAAGTTTTTCTTCAATCTCATAGCTCTACCGTAGGTAGGTTTTTTTTAAAACAACTTGGTTTTTTTAATCTTTCCAGTTAATTCTGAGGAAAATAATGATCTAAATTTCTCCATCATCGAGCAATTCAGTTACTGGAGCTTTTTCCGCCTTTTCCCATTGCTTTTTCATAATTGCTCTAAAACCCCAGGTCGCAGCTAACCCAAATGGAACTCCCAGTAGTCCTAGCATTATATCAGGGGTGGTATGTATCCATTGCGCACCTGAAAAGCCTGCGGCTAACACAATGATAATTCCTGCGATTAATGTCCCAGCATAGTATATCGCAACTCCTATTATGGCATACAGCCAACCAGATCTCAGGTGTTTATTGGCTAAATTGTAGTGCCCTTTTCCAATCCAATAAAGTACAATTAATCCTAACATACGTTTTCTTAAATTTTATTTGGGCCCGTTTTAAGAGTAGCTAAGATAGGGTTTTGGAACAAATGAAACTTACGTTTTGAGAAGGGATTTGTAACCAAAAATTTGAGTTGATGTTATGTAATAAACTCTCAAACTATGCGAACTCTTTTTATCTGTATATTTATTCTAACGTGCTTGAATTCAGAAGCTCAAGTGATTGCTCCAAAGAACTCCCAAGTATTTTCCTTCGAAATGAAAGTCACTACTTTACAAGGTGGACTTGATGTTGGGCGTGATATTGTTTTCATTGAATCTGAGACTTATGAGCGTGTTTCAATCAAGACAGATGCACAAGGAATGATAAAAACAACATTTGATCATGGGGTCCTTTGGTTAGGTTCTGTAGGTGAAATGAGAAACTGTTTTGAAGTAAATGCGGCTTGGGGAGGAAACTCAACGCGCCAAATGACATACGATCCTGTTGGTTGGGAAAGAGCAAATAAACCGCTTCCAGATCGACGGACAATTCAATTTAGCACAGTTGATCAATCACGACTTACGCCAACTACAAAGCCAAGTGAGAGGGAAAGTGTTCTTAGTATTATATTACTCGATCAGCATAAAAAAGTCTATTCCAGAGTTCCCGTTTCTCTTGTTTGTTTCGAAACGAAGCAAATCTATAAAAGCAAGACAAACGCAAATGGTTCGGTAACGTTTAAGATTCCAATAAGTCAAAATTACGAAATTGACATTGACGGAGTTGAATCTTTAAAATTTATTGATTTCGACAAAAGACCGATGGTGACAACGATGCGAATAATGTATCAGCCACGGATGTTTACTGAAGACAAGAATGATCGATTTATCACACAAAATTTACCTGCTGACGTTGAGCCGTGTTCGTCCCATGCACGAATAAAATTGAAGGTTCGTAAGGGCTGGGGGCAAGCAATTAATGAAGATGTTTACGTCCGAATGCTGCAGTCAAATACTGTTTACAAGGCAAAAACAAATGATCAAGGCGAAGTCACATTTATGTTGCCGATTCGAAACAATTACCAAGTAGATTTTCAATACCAAAGAGATGCAGGTAATATTGACCTTTCTAAAGTAAATGGCATTGGATTTAAAGAGGAAGTTGTAGAGTATATTGTTGATCCACGTTTGGCAGACATTGAAAGTTTCATCCCTTCGGTTAGAGATCTTGTAGAATACGATATCCACAGTTTTGTACAGAAGCAATATCCTGAACCAACGAATAATGACATTGAATTTTACTGCTCGTGGGGTCAAAAGTTCAATGAACATTCTAAAGAATCACTCTTGGAAGTTGGTCTGAAAGTGAGATCCAAAACAAAGAGAAAGTCGAAAGAGCCATTGAACATTTGTTTTGTAATTGACAAGAGCGGATCAATGAGTGGAGACAGGATTACACAATTGAAGAGGTCACTTTTGGAATTTGTTCAGCAATTGGACGCAAAAGATATGGTTTCAATTATCGTATTTGATAGTGATGCCGTTCTTGCGGTTCCAGCGACATTGGTTGGGGATAAGAAAAAGATAATTGACGTTATCCATGCTATTCGCGCGGGTGGTGGAACCAACATCCACGAGGGATTAATAAAAGGATTCTTGGAAGTGAAGAAATTAAGAGCGGAAACGTCAATTAATAGGTTGATCTTACTTACGGATGGATACGGTTCTACACCACCTGAGCAAGTGATTGCCGCTGCTAAGGCTCAAATAAAAGGAGGGATAGAGCTTTCGGCGGTTGGAGTTGGAATAGATTATAATCAGGCTTTACTCTCTCAATTGGCTTCGGCAGGTGGAGGGTTGTTGCACCTCGCGGGATCGTCATCTCATATTCAAGAAGTGTTTCAACATGAATTAGAAAGTATTGTATATCCAATGGCGAAAAAGGCAACGTTGACTGTGGAATACAACAATAAAATAGTTTACCGTCAATTGTATGGCTATACCAATGAAGTGGTTACAAAAGGACAAATGAAATTGGAAATTCCGAATCTTTTTCCAGGTCTAAATCAGATGGCCTTGATGAAGTTTGACTTGATCGACCCAACCAGAGCGATAACCAAAGAACCGGTAATAGTGACGTTGACATATACAGATGCCGTTACTGGAAAACCAGTAGAATTGAAAAAGAGAGTACATCCTGAGTGGACAGACGCTACTGGTGAACTGGATATGACAATCGATATGGAGCACAAAAAAGTACTAGCCGTTGCAGTCGCAAATCAATCCATGAAAGTAATGGCCAATGCTTTTGAAAATGGCGATAAAGCGGCATCTCAAAAAGCGATAGAAAGTGCAATCAATCAAATATCTAACATTTTCCCAAAGGCCAAGCCTAAGGAACTCTTAGCAATCATCGATCGATTACAACAATATGTAGATGCATTTGAAACCCTTAAAGAGGTGACAATTTATGAAGGAGAATAGTTTGATTAATTTATTTCCTGGTCAAAATCAAGTTCTTCCACATTTGGGAAGAATTTGCCATCCGTCCATTTTAAATTAAGTCGGTTGATTTCCGTTTTTGTCCAATACGGTTCTTCATCTACCTCACCGCCTTTGTCGTTTGGAAACGTTAATTCTTCTGTGAACCAGAATTGGCCACCGTCAAAAACACTTGAAACTGAAATGGCTTCAATTAATTTTTCACCGTCATTGAATAAAAGTTTCACTACGTTGTCCATATCCCATATACTGTATCTGTTTGATACTAGTGAAAATATGACATTCTACTAAAGGGGATCAGTCATG
>JABSPC010000259.1 GCA_013215515.1 Crocinitomicaceae bacterium | reverse complement strand
TAAGAAAATATTTTTTCTAATAATTGCGGTCGTCCCGTTGGTTCTGATTATGGGATTGTTCATCGAGGATGAATATTCGGTAACAAAAACAGTTACTATTGAAAGGCCTTCAGATGAGGTTTTTGATTACGTTAAAAACCTAAAAAATCAAAGTGAATACAGCGTCTGGGAAAAGATGGATCCTGACATGAAAAAAACCTACAAAGGAAACGATGGTGAGGTTGGGTTCATTTCAAAATGGGATAGCGATAATGAAGATGTTGGAAAAGGTGAACAAGAAATACTGAAGATAGTTGATGGCGAACGAATTGATTTCAAATTGAGATTTAAGGAGCCGTTTGAAGCAAACAGTGATGTCTTCATTACAACAGAATCATTGGGACCTAACACAACCAAAGTAACATGGAGCTTTAAAGGCCAAATGGCTTATCCAATGAACATTATGTTGTTGTTTATGGACATGGAAGGAGAAATAGGTCCAGACCTTCAAAACGGACTAAACAACTTGAAAAAGGTCCTCGAATCACCAGAATAATAATAATTCTACTCTTTCTCATCACGGAACTGATAATTAGCCTATTTTTATATCGTGATATCTCTAAAAAGAAAACACCGTTATTTATTAAGCGTACTCTCGGGAGTATTAATGGTCATTTCATTTCCATTTACAGGAAGCTTAACGTTTGTAGCTTTCGTTGCATGGATTCCAATTCTTCTTGTCGAAGCAAATATTTCGCAAAAGAATTATAAGTCCAGAAAAGTTCTTCTTCACGCTTACATTGTATTTTTCATCTATAACATTGGTACAACTTGGTGGGTTTGGAATGCCAGCCCAGGAGGTTCCATTCTAGCCTTTATACTCAATAGCCTACTAATGACATTGGTCTTTTACGCTTTCCACCTCACGAAAAAGTATGTTGGGGGTAAAGAAGGCTATATAGCACTTCTACTGTATTGGGTTGCATTTGAGCACTTCCATTACAATTGGGAAAGTTCATGGCCGTGGCTGAGCTTAGGGAACGTATTTAGCATTGCACCATCATGGGTGCAGTGGTATTCATATACCGGTGTTCTAGGCGGCTCACTTTGGATTCTGATCGTAAACCTTTTGATCTTTAGAACCTACCAAAACGTTTTATTGAAAGGAGAGAAATGGAAAATTCAAACTCCACTCTTCTATATGGCTGGAATTGCCATTGTTGTGCCTATGACCATTTCGCTGATCACCTATTTCAATTATACTGAAAAAGTAAGACCAATAGAAGTCGTTTTAATTCAACCGAATGAAAATCCGTATGGATCAAAGTTCAGTAAAAGTGTCAATCAACAAATGAAAGACATGATATCGCTTGCAAAGAAAAAAGTGACATCTAAAACTGATTTAATCATTGGGCCTGAAACTTCGATACCAGTGTACATGTTTGTTAAGTCACCACATAGTGAAACAGCCTACAACACACTTGTTGATGCAAAATCGGAACTTAATGACGCCATTCTTTTATGGGGCGCAATGACTTTTGATAAATTCAAGAAAAAAAGGTCCGCTGCTTCTGCGGAAGTCTCTCCTGGCATATGGGAAGAGAATTACAACTCTTCCTTATTTATTGATTCAATAGGATCTCCAAAGTTTATACACAAGTCGAAACTCGTTCCTGGAGTTGAAAAGATTCCATTTGTCTCCTACTTACCATTCATGGCAGAATGGTCTATTGATATGGGAGGGTCAAGTGTTGGCTACGGTATTGAAAATGAACCGAAAATATTTGAGTCGAAGAAGTTCAAGTTGGCGCCCGTAATTTGTTACGAATCCATTTTTGGAGAATTTGTGTCTCAGCAATGCAATAAAGGAGCAGAATTGATTTGTATTTTAACAAATGACGGATGGTGGAAAAACACACCCGGATATATGCAGCATGCGAGCTTTGCGAGCCTTAGAGCCATTGAGAACAGAAGATGTGTTGTACGATCCGCAAATACGGGAACAACCTGTATAATCAACCAACGAGGGGATATCGTTCAAGCGACGGACTGGTGGGTGAAGGATGTGATAAGAGGAACCGTTAACTTGAATAAGGATACAAGCTTCTATACTAAGTATGGAAATGTATTGGGGAGAAGTTTTGGGTTTGTATCCATTTTACTTTTACTTTTAACCTTTGTAAAACGATTCAAAAAAATCGTTTCCAAATAAATGAAAGGAGATCAAATTGATACAGGACTTTTAGTAGAAGAGCACAGTGATTACTTGCTCAGCTTTGCGATGTCTAAACTTAGGGATATTGACTTGTCCAAGGATTTAGTTCAGGACACCTTTCTTTCTGCTATTACCAAAATTGATACCTTTGAAAACCGTAGTAACATTCGGACTTGGCTAACAAGTATTTTGAATAGGAAAATAATTGACCATTGGCGAAGAGCTGAAACAAGATACACAGATCCTATTTCTTCCTTTTTTAATCAGGACGATTCAAGTAAACATTGGATTTTAGACAAGAAAGACAATGCCACGAATGAAACAATTGAAGATGAAATAATTCTCGAGGAAACAAACAATGACCTCTTCGAGTGTATCGGAAAACTTCCTGAAAAATGGAAAGGCGTTATAGCTTCAAAGTACTTAGATGAAAAAGTTAGTGAAGATATTTGTAAGGAACTAGACATAACACCTTCAAATTTGTGGGTTATAATACATCGTGCTAAATTACTCCTGCGCGATTGTCTCCAAAAAAGGGATGTAAGATGAAAGATTGTCAGGAAATAACAGGCTTATACGAGCAAGGTAAAATCAATCGGATTTCGATATCTGATAGGATTGCCATTCGTTCGCACAAGATGATCTGTAAACTGTGTCGTCAGTATTTCAAGGACAGTGATCTTATGGATGTGATCCTCACAAAAAAATACAAAGATTTAAGGAAGTATACTTTCTCAACAAGTGAAAAGACCAAGATGAAAAAGGTACTTGAAAATAACTAGTCCTTAAATTTAATAACTCCTATTTTTTCCTTTTTACCCCAAATTGCGTAAACCAACATTTCCCCATTTGAATAATCGACATCGAACATTTTGGGAACCGCCAATGCTTCCACTTTAGCTCTATCAAAGAAGGTTTCTCTATTCTTTTCACCCGTTTCTAAATCTATACTGGCTATAGCTACAACATTCTTTTTTTTACCATAATTGGCCGTATATATTTTTTCGTCATCCAAGAAATCTCCTTCACTCGAATAATTCTTAATGTTGTCGTTGAACACGAAGTAGATTTTACCATCATCAATAAAACTTTCATAACTACTGTATGGACCTCCATCATTAGCCGACACTTGATTTTTACGTACCTTTTCGATCCATTCAAATTCTCCTTGAGGATTAATTCTATAAGCTATAATATCGTTGTAATAATAGAAGTAGGTTTGAGAAGTTTGCCCACCTGCCCCACTTGCCGTTGATCTAATTTGAATGAAATACTGCTCCATCGTTCCAACAATACTTCCATCAGCCGTTAAAGTAGCATCTCGCATTATATAATTATACAATTGAGGTTCGCCTTTACCATTTCCTACTCTTCGATCTGCCCGTTTCTTTTCCTGATCCGTCCAACCTTGAGTTATAAACTCAGCTTCAAACTCCTCAAAGCCTTCCTGAAGAATTATATTCTTTTTAACATCCAATCTTTGATGAAATATACCAGCGACTGATCGCTCACCCTTTTCACCGTAAATTCCAGTTATTGTGAAAATCCCATTCTCATCCGAAGACATTGCCAAAGCATCCACCCTTTTTCCTTCAAAGTCCAACTCAAAGTCCTGCAATCCATCTTCAGCGATATGAAATATATGAAGCGCCTTGTAATCAAACTTATTCTTGAAAAACCGCTTCTTTTCAGGCTCATCGTACTCTGTAACAGCCAAAAAATATTCTCCGTTATTGGATATGTGGTGCTCATGAATAGTTGATAATTTCGCATCAAACGGCAAAGGGTATTCGCCTTCATTAACCGATACGAGAGTTGAGTCAAAAATATTGAACCCATACGTATGTCGCAAACCTCTTTTCCCTGGAATTTGCCATACGATTCCGACATATTTACCATTTGACGAAGTTCTAATATCAAACCAACCGCGTTGTCCACCTTTCGATAAGGAATATGAAGCCAATTCGAGAGGAACACTATCAACGACAAGGTCTTTACTGTATGATTGCATATACAATCGATTCTTACCGGCAGATTTATCAGACAAGAAAACGACGAATTTACCGTTGATTATTCTCGCTCCTTCAAACGTTGCAATACTTTGATTGGCGTATGTTTTTATCCTGCCTTTATTAACAAGGCCTAAGTCCTGATGACGTGAAACTTGGTACGAACCAAGAACTCTACCGCCAGCCCATCTCAACGCGTAAAACTCGCCATTTTTAGTTGGTAATAAATAAATAAGTCGACCATTAACGCGCTGTAAATCACCCCACTCTACTTTGTGCGATTGTGCGTGTGTACTCATAGAAACGAGCACAAAAATTAATGGTAGTAAATATTTCACTTCTTAATCTGATTTCAAAAATCAGTCCAAGCCTACTTTACAAGCTGAATACCGGTGTAATTTTGAGGTGTAATTAACTTTAATTCTGCTTTAAGCTCGTCTGAGACTTCTAATGTATCTACGAAAGAATGGACAGATTGTTTAGTTGTTGCCACATTTTTTCGTGTCAATCCTTTTAATGCTTCGTATGGTTTTGGAAAACCTTCCCTTCTTAATACTGTTTGAATTGCTTCTGCAACTACGGCCCAGTTCTTTTCTAAATCCAAATCAAACGCTTCTCGGTTCAATAATAATTTGTCCAATCCAGCCAATGTCGACTTAAATGCAATAAACGTATGTGCCAATGGCATCCCTATTGTTCTAAGAACAGTTGAATCTGTAAGATCACGTTGCAATCTAGAAACGGGCAACTTAGCAGAAAGGTGTTCGAAAAGCGCATTTGCCACTCCAACATTCCCTTCAGAGTTTTCAAAATCAATCGGATTCACCTTGTGCGGCATTGCCGAAGATCCAATTTCACCTTCTTTCAGTTTTTGCTTGAAGTACTCCGTTGAAATATAAGTCCACATATCTCTGTCCAAATCCAAAACAATCGTATTGATTCTTTTCAAAGCATCGAACATTGCAGCAATATTATCATAGTGCTCAATTTGAGTCGTTGTCTGACTTCTGTTCAATCCAAGAGTATTATTCACAAAATCGTTAGCGAAACCAACCCAGTCGTGGTCTTTAAATGCAACATAATGTGCATTGAAATTCCCCGTTGCTCCACCAAACTTAGCAGAGTAAGGAACATTCACCAAATGAGCTCTTTGTATAGTTAAACGTTCAGAGAAAACTTGGATTTCCTTTCCCAAACGAGTTGGAGATGCAGGTTGACCGTGTGTTTTCGCCAACATTGGAATATCCTTCCATTCGCTCGCCAATTCTTCTAATCGACCTATCAATTTGTCCAATAAAGGCAAGTATTCCTTCTCTATCGCATCTTTCAACGAAAGCGGAATCGATGTATTGTTAATATCCTGAGATGTCAATCCGAAATGAACAAATTCCAAATGAGTCGTTAAGCCCATTTGAGTCATTTTATCTTTTAAAAAGTACTCAACCGCTTTAACATCATGGTTGGTAACCTTTTCAGTATCCTTAATCCAAATCGCATCTTCTTCAGAAAATTGCTCATATATATTTCTCAGCGCACTATATTGATCTTTAGGAAAATCGGTTAACGCGTCCACTCCACTCTCCACCATTGCAATGAAGTACTCAACTTCTACAATTACTCTGTATTTGATTAAACCAAACTCAGAAAAATAAGGTTGTAATTCGCTGGTCTTTCTTTGATATCTACCGTCGATAGGTGAAATTGCTGTTAAGCTACTGAAATTCATAGATATAAGCTTGGGGATCAATAATTAATGAAAAAGCAAAGATACAAATACCTTAGAAAATACACGAAGTAGAAACCTTTGATTATTTTTGACCATGCGATTTTTCAAAAATCTTCTTTTTGGATTTAAGGCTTACATCAAAGCTATCAAGTTTATAATCAAGCACAAGTGGTATTGGTACCTAGCGATCCCTGCCGTTTTAATGTTGATTTTATACAAACTTGGAGCAATGGTCATGGCACATCACATGACTCTGAAAGTTGATAATGTAAATGACATTGTGTGGTCGATGATCTACATTATGGCTGAGATAGCCGTGGCAATTCTATTAATGAAGTTCGCAAAATACCTGGTCGTCATAATATTATCTCCACTTTTATCTCACTTAAGTATTAAGGTTGAGGAAAAATTGACCGGAAAAACGTATCCCTGGGATTTTAAACAACTCGTTCATGATATCAAACGTGCGATGAAAATCGTTGTTCGAAACATCATGTGGGAAACCCTTTTTATAATTATAATTTCTATTGTATCCTACATAGGTTGGGACGATCCAGCAAAGTCACCGATATTCTACCTGACGTATGCCATTGGGTTCTTTTATTACGGGTTCGGGTTCTTGGATTACATTAACGAAAGAAGGCGTTTGGACATGGATCAAAGTATCACCTTCGTAAGAGATCATCGTGGAATGACAATCGCTATAGGTGCGGTGTATTCAGTTTTACTTCTTGTCCCGGTTGATTTAGGTGCTTTATTTGATTGGTCAAATTTTGACAACGATGCAACGGGAACAATAGGTAGATTCTCCTTACACCTATTTCTATGGCTTTGTGCTTCTGCTGCTCCTATCTTGGCTATTGTCGCTGCCACTATCGCTATGCATGACTTAGTTGACCTAAGTACAAACGAATACTCGCAAAAAATAGATACTTTAGAAGAGAATGACGATAAAAATGAGGAATAAAGAGAATTTGCTTTATTTTTGTATAACTTTTGTAATAGACAGATCAAGAACTAACTAATTAATTGAATATGAGTAATTTTTACCGAGCTGCGCTTTCACTTTGTTTTGTATTTTCAATAGCTATTGTACATGGAAAGTCATTAAATACCACTCCTCCAGATTCGACTACTGCCATCGTTGATAAGGCATCTTCGCTCTATATGGTTGAAGAAGGAAAGACTTCTTACGGAGAAGGAAAAGTAAGAGATGCTCTAATCAAGTTCAGACAAGCTTCTGTAAAGGACAAATATAGCTGGAGAGCTGTTTACTGGATTAGTAAATGTCATTACAAATTAAACAACTACGGATTGGCATTAAAATATGCCAACTCTGCAATGAATCTTGGTAAGGACAAGATTAATGACGAAATCTACTATATACTTGGTTCTACATACCACAGACTAGGAAACTTAGACACAGCGAAGATTAATTATCAGATTGCGTTTGAAAAACTCCCCAAATTAAGATCATTCGATTTGCAAATCGCCCACAATATTTCACAGTGTGAGTTTGCCACAGAAATTCTTAAAAATGGAAATTCATTTGAAAGAGTTCGTCTTGGAGGAGATATAAATTCTGGATTCGATGATTACAATGTACTTCTAACAAATGATGGTAAGACAATGTACTTCACATCAAGAAGGTCAAACACGACAGGTGGTCGTTTAAACCCTGATGATCAATTGTACTACGAAGATATTTACAAAGTAGAATGGGATGAAGCAGCAGGTGAATGGGATGACATTACGAATAAGATGGGTAAATTAAACTCAGACGGATTTGAATCTTTACACTGGATTTCTAGTGATACATTGACTGGTGTGATTACTTGGAACACTACCATGATGGATATAAAAAAAACTACTCGTGTTTCTGATATCGCGATAATTAAAAAGAACAACAAGGGAACTTGGAACACTGCTAAAGTGATTAAAAACAAATCAATTAATACCTCTTTCTACGATGGAAGCCCAACTTTGACTGCAGACGGCAACACAATGTATTTTGTATCAGATCGAAAAGGAGAAAAAAGTGGAAGAGATATATACGTGGTTGAGAAAATTGACAAAAAGTGGGGGACGGCAACTCTTCTTCCTGAGCAAATCAACACTAAGAAACACGAAACGACTCCATTTATAACTCCTGATGGGCAATATTTATTCTTTAGCTCTGACGGACACGAAGGAATGGGTGGATTTGATGTCTTCGTATGTAAGAACTTAGGCGGCACATGGAGTGCCCCTGTAAACATGGGGGCTGGAATTAATACTGTAAATGACGACATATTCTTTTCGTACTCTAAGGAGTCCAAGAAGGCATTCGTTTCAGGATATCAAATCACCGGAAAAAAAGCGAGTATCGATATTTACGAAATTGATATGACGGCATATGAGTTTCCAAAGTAATCGGAATAAATAATACTTTTAAAACACCATCTCCTGATAACCATTGGGAGATGGTGTTTTTTTTGAATCCAACAATTGAATAATGCAACGCTACTTTTTTGAACTCGCATATAATGGAACTGACTTTTTTGGATGGCAACGTCAACCAAATGATATTTCAGTACAGCAAGTTATCGAGGAATCTTTGAGTAAAATGCATTCCAACAGGGAGATTAAAGTTCTCGGATGTGGCAGAACGGATAGTGGAGTTCATGCGAAGCACTTTGCGTTACACGTTGAACTTCCAACCATTGCCGACACGAATAAGATGACGTTCAAGTTAAACCGTATGCTTCCTGAGTCGATTGTAATTTCAAAAATCTATTCTGTAGATTCAGAATTGCATGCGCGGTTTAGTGCCAAGGCAAGAACGTACAGGTATTATATTCACGCCGCTAAAAGTCCATTTAAGAATAATTTGAGTTGGTATGTTCCACAGGAGTTGAATATCATAGAAATGAACAAAGCGTCTCAACAACTGTTGGGCAAAAAGGACTTTACTTCGTTTTCTAAATTGCACACGGATGTGAAAACAAATATTTGTACCATTACAACGGCAGAATGGGTCCAAGAAGAGGATGGAATCTATTTCGAGATCACGGCCGATCGATTTTTGAGAAACATGGTTCGAGCCACTGTAGGAACATTAATGGATGTTGGATTTGGAAAAATTAAAGCGGATAGCATTCCCGAAATTTTAAGTGCTATGGACAGACAAGCCGCATCAATATCGGTTCCAGCCCACGGGTTATTTTTATGGAAAGTCGAATATTAATCTGGATTACAAAGAAGTAAATAGAAAGGCGTGGAATGACAAAACTGATGTTCATTTAAAATCCGATTTCTATGATGTTGAGAGCTTTAAAAGCGGAGAATCTTCGTTGAATGAAATCGAACTTAATCTATTGGGGAATGTTTCTGGAAAGTCAATATTACACCTCCAATGCCATTTTGGAATGGACACTATTTCACTCGACAGAATGGGTGCGAAAACCACTGGAATTGATCTTTCGGACAAAGCCATTGCGCGCGCTCAAGAACTGGCGGATCAAATTGGCTCTAATTCCAAATTCATTCAATCTGACATATATGATCTAGCGGATAAATTAGATGCGCAATTCGATATCGTTTACACTTCATATGGAACTATTGGTTGGTTACCGGATATGGATAAATGGGCGAAGATTGTTTCAAAATTCCTAAAACCTGGTGGTCAATTTATTTTCGTAGAATTTCACCCTGTTGTCTGGATGTTCGATGAGCAATTTGATAAAATCGGATACAATTATTTCAATGTATAACCAATTGTAGAAACAACGAATGGAACCTATGCTGATACCAGCGCAGACCTTGAACTGAAAACAATATCCTGGAATCATGACTTATCTGAAGTGATAAATAGTCTTATTCAAAATGGGCTTGAAATTAAGCTATTGAACGAGTACGACTACTCCCCTTACAGTTGTTTTAATAAGACAATTAAGCTCGCTGAGCGGAAATATCGAATTGAACATCTTGACAATAAAATTCCTATGGTTTATTCAATCTGCGCGGTAAAACGTTAATTTAACTCATCTAGAATATTAAGAGCTTTAAGCAGCCCCAAAAACTCCCGATCATCTGTCAGCACACTCTTCGCAATAGATTGCTTTAATTTCTTCATCATCAAAAATCTGGAAATTTAATGCTAGATTGTTGAAGAATGTACAGAATTCATCTCCTGAGTATTCCTTAATTTTCTTGAAATATCTGAGGTAACTACTACGCGATAATTTCACATTAGTGAGATGAACGAGTTTCAAAAAGAAAATAAGATCGAGTGAGTTTTCGGTTTCATCAATCTCCTTTTTAGTTAGAGCATATGCATACTTGTGTTGCCAGAAGAATGAATAGTATGAGGCAATTTCAAACGTTTTATCAACATCTAACCGCGCAGGCTTCACATATTTCCTTACCTTCTTGAACCAGTATTTTTTTTCTTTAGTCGAACCTGTCATATTCCCCCCCCTGTCATGATAATAAGCAATATTTAATAGAATTCGGGCGCGTTGAACAGCGGCAACAAATGGTCGCTTACGAATTGTATCGTAGAAATTGTACTTCTTCGATTGGTAAAACCCATATCGGTACAGTTCATAATCTATGATCGAAATTGATGTATGCAATCTCTTATCCGTTTCTTTTAGGTCAACCAAAACTTGTAGATCAGATCTGAAATTTTGAAGTGAACGAATACTCATGCTGTCTAGGTCGAACTTCGTTAAACCCCTGTTATGAAGGAGTTTAACGTATTTTTTTTCGAATGGAATTTCTACGGATTCAATGGCTTCAATATCCATTTCCCCTTCCATCGCAAGCCTGTATTGAACACGTTGCTTCAGCAGCAGTTTTAAGCGTCCCCTTCTAAATGGACCTTGCGAGCTTTCGGTTCGTTAACTCGTTGTCATATTCTTTTTCATAATCATTACGCGTAATGACTCTTAGGCTAACATATCGATGGTTCTTAAATAGAAATTCTAAAGAATCGCTTAATTCTCTATTCATTACTTTTTTCTTGAGCTCTTTGTTTGAAAAAGATCGAAGGTCTTCGTATTCAGCTCCTTTGACATCTTCTCGGAATGCCTTAAAATTCTCAGCGGTAGAAACCTTAACCATAGATGAGTCAATTCCAATTTCAGCCAATTGTTGAAGCAAATAACTCGCTCGATCCTTATAAAGCTTTATATTATTCTCGGTTCTACTTCAATCCTAGCGTAGCCAGAAAGTTCAATTTTATTAATGAATTCTTGGTCTTCTTTTATTTTTAAGCTTAAATAAACAGTTCGCGAATTAATAAAGACTTCCAAAACGAAAAAAGATCAATACTCTAAGTAGAGCATTGATCTTTTTCCTTCGTATCTAATTAAATATTTTTTTATTTTATCACGTTTATGTGTCCCGTCTTCTCTCGAGAATCGGTCATTTCAACATCGAATGAATTTTTGTATCTCATTCTCCATATGTACGTCCCATCCTGAATGTGTTTCCCTCTGGCATCAGTCCCATCCCAATAGAATTGAGGGTCCTGTGTCACAAATATTTTCTCTCCCCATCTGTTGTAAATAATGAATTCAAACTCATCAAAGGTACATTCATGACCAATTCTGAAATCATGGTTATACTCATCTCCATTTGGAGTAAATGTATTCGGTACGAAAATCGGACAATCACAATCTATCACATAGAATAAAACGGTATCTCCAGTATCACCACACCCGTAGGCCATTGCTGAAACCAGAAGTGTATCTCCTGCATAGTAATGTTCTGCATACGTAAAAATGTGACCTTCTGTTCCATCATACCAATGCAACGAATCTAAGTTGTGAATCTCAGGTGCAATAAATATCGTCTGCCCATCACAAACACGTTTGTCATTTCCAAGTGTGAAATCAACATTCCCGACAATTACTTCGATTGAATCATAAGCAGCACAAACCGCAAATGCTTCTACCGTCCAAGTTCCTTCACCAACGATAATCGATGCTGTAGTTTCTCCAGTTTCCCATAAGTAAGTCGCGTCCGGCATAAATGCCGTCACCTCAACAAGAGCTGTATCACAAAGTAAAATTTGGTCTGGTAAATCAATAAATGGATTTGGAACCATTTGAATATTGATCGTATCATAACCAATACAATTGTTGTTTCCAACTACTTCAACCCAAACTT
>JABSPC010000258.1 GCA_013215515.1 Crocinitomicaceae bacterium | reverse complement strand
ATTCCACTTTTTATTGGAAGTAAACGGTCTTTATCTCCATGAATTCGAATCCCGTTTGATTCATCATAATTCGTCCAATTTATAATTGCGTTCATCGCCCATTTTAAATGAACTGGATCAGTATCATGCAGAATGTCTCTGAATACTTGCCTGTTTTCGTTGTTGGGAATTCCAAAAAGAAAGTAGGAGATGAAATTAGGCGAACTCAGCAATGACATCGGGACGATTTTGTGTAATTTCAATATGCCTGCAATTCTCATGTAACCCGGAAGATCTTTTTTACTCCGTGCGGTAGAAAGTAAAATCAGATTTTTTGGAGCCTTGATTTTTTCCCATTCTGATGCAATCATTCCGCCAAAAGACAAACCAATTAAATTATAATCATCTTCGGGTTGAGTTACTTCAAACAAACGTTTGGCATATGATTGCAGAGACTCATTCTCTTCAAATTCAATCCAAGGAATATGAATAAGTTCAACGCCTTCAACTTGAATGTGCTTAAATGCTCTTTCGTCCGTTCCGAGTCCGCTAAGGCAATAGAGTTTTGCATTGTCGACTTTCAAGGCTTAGAAGTGTTTTTAGCTTGACTATTTGTCGCATCAACGCATTCAATACCTATTATAGCACACCCTTCTGGGTCCGAGTCCATATGGTTAAAAGAGTCATATGCTGCTATCATTTTTTCCCTATAGCACTCGAAATAAGCATCGATTTTAGGACCACTTTTACCCACCTCATCACGTATTAGGTGCAGACCCTTTTCCAATTTTTTCATGTCTAGTATAGACCATTTGCTAGCTGTGTTCTTTGAGTTTCCTAATAATTCTTTCGCACATTCAGTTCCGATGGCTTCTAATCCAGTCTTATCTTTCATTGCCTCTATATAATAATCATAATTTTGCTCAGATCTCTCAATAACACAGCTTACGAATAATTCGAAATCAATTCCACCGGCTTCAATATTCGTTTTTCCAACCTCCCATTGAGTACGAGCTTTGGCTTTATCTTCCTCCGTCCAATTTCCCTTTGTGCTTTGGTTGCACGAAAGGAATAAGAACATTGTCGCTATTATGTAGATTGTAATTTTCATAATTTATAACTCAGAATTCATCATTCAAGTTCGAATCCGTTAAAATAGGCACTAACACTCCAAGCTTCCGGCTTTGCATCGAACCAAGGTTTAATCTTTGGCCAAATCATTCCAAACTGTTCTGAGTTTCTGTATTTGTCCAAAGAGGCTTGATTGTCCCAGTGGCTATAGGTCATTACAATTGTTGGACGATCAATATCTTGATATAATTTCATTCCAAAACAACCAGGGAATTCATTTACAATATGTTTGATTGTATCGAAGAAACTTAGGAAGTCTTCAATTCGATCTTCTTGAAATTCAAGTTTGACAATTCGAGTAATCATTAGAACAAAGAATCTATAGTTTCACGAGATCCTGGAGGAGTAAATTCAATTCGGATCATGTCTCCTTTATGCATCCCAAACAATTTTTCAGCACCTCCAGTACTGGCATTTGCACCGCGATTAATTGCAATTTCTAAATATCCCGACTCATTGAAAACTGCGACTTTTTCTCCCTGAGCTACCTCGTTATAAGTATTAGAAATGATGTCAATATAGTAATCTTTACTTCGAAAGTACAATACGAATGGAGTGCTTTCCCCAAAGCGTTCAAACAAGGTGTGATGGATGTTTGTTACTACATTTCCGTAAATATCCATGTGAACAACGTGTCCCTTTATCAGGTTCGTTTCCGAAATAGCGGCCAACGACAACGCATTTTTATATCCATTGAAAGAGGTTGCAAAAGATTTAGGTTTTTCGCCATTTATTAATCGAATTGCAGATTTTATCAAAATATTCTTTGTTGGAAATTTGAAAGCACTCGGATCGGAAATGAAATCCTCTATTCTCCATATCGCAACAGGTTGATCT
>JABSPC010000257.1 GCA_013215515.1 Crocinitomicaceae bacterium | reverse complement strand
CCGCAGCCGGATTTAGCATGTACGGGTTGTTCGTCAAATTGATGTAATGACTTTCTTGCTGCGCGCTTACTGAATACGTCACTAGTAAGGCAAATATAGCTGTGAATATTTTATTAATCATTTTCATTCGTTCTAAATTCATACTAGTTGATTATACTGATGTCACCTGTCAAAACTGTTTGATCAGTATCGTTCAAATCTATTTTGTAGAAATATGTTCCCATTGGCAAATATTCTCCTTTAAATGTTCCATCCCAAGGTTTATCGTAACCTTTCGATTTAAACACAACTGATCCCCAACGGTTGAAAATAACCACGGAACAATTAGGATGCATCGTACTTAAAAAGTCGATTGTAAACACGTCGTTTTTGCCGTCAATATTTCCAGGAGTAATTACAGTTGGGATTATAGGATCGAATCCATCACAAAGACTTCCGACGACTTGAATAGTATCTGAGATCTCGCCACATGTTGGATTCATTAAGGTATAGATTATTGTATTCGTTCCCAATCCGAAATATTCTGCATCAGTCATAAAATTATCAGGTGTATCAAGTGATACAGTCCCTCCAATTACGCTCCAGGCTGAAGTTTGGTAAATAGAAGGAGAAGTAGCTGTAAAGAGTAATAAATCATTTTCTAAACAGACTGCGGTATCCGATTGTCCAATAATTGGGCTCTGCATCGAGAATACTTGAAGCGTATCTGCAGATGATGGGCAAGCACCACTAGTAATTGTCCAGATGAAGTTTTGCCAGCCATTGTCGACTAGAGTAGAGCTTGTGTTCGCTGAGTTTATATCGTCAATAATTCCGTTACCATCAGTTGTCCAAGTTCCAATTCCATAAAGAGGAACATTCGACATAAGAGCTACATCTGCATCCATGCAGCTGTAGAACAAATCTTGTGTGCTCGCTTGAAGGTCTTGCTGCGAATTGATAACAATTACGCTGTCTACAAGACTCCCGCATGAAGCAGAACTTACTGTCCAAGTGTATACGTTTGTACCATATGCGATATTGTTAACCCCAGTTGTATAGGTGAATTGATTGTTAAATGCGCCTACACCCGAGCTAACTTCCCACAGACCAGTTCCACTAGTTAAGGAATCAGCATTTAGCACCGCGCTGTTTTGATCACAAAGAGAAATAGTATCGTCAACAATGTTAGCTGAAGATGGAAAATCCAAAATTTCAATATCAAACGAACACATGGCAATGTTACCAGATTCATCGGTTGCGGTGAATTCAAGTGTAGTAATTCCAACTGGGAATGTGCTTCCTGACGTTAATCCAGTTAAATCGGTCTGAGCCATGGCAACTACACAATTGTCACTGAATAGCGTTCCTGGGAATGAAACCAATGGATCACAAGTAGAAATATTTGGTGGACATGTAATTGTCGGTAATTCATTCTCAATAACATCCAATGAAAACGAGCACGTAGCAGTGTTACCACCAGCATCTGTGACCGTCATTGTAATCATTTGGGTTCCAACACTAGTTGTAGTTCCTGGAGCCGGAGACTGAGTGAATGAATAGTTCGGACAATTATCTACAACCAATGAAACTCCGCTATAATTAGGGAGTGAGAAATCACAATTGTTTCCAATATTCTCCGTGATCGGCCCTGGGCATGTAATTGTTGGAGCAATTATATCATCAGGTGAAATAGTCGTAATACATGTCTCAATATTCCCCTGCTCATCAGTTAAAGTGATTAAGACATTGGTGATTCCGCTTTGGGTTGAACTAGCAACAGGATTCTGTGTTATTCCCATATTCGCCAAAATAGAGCAATTGTCAGTTCCAAGAACAGAGGCAGTTAAGTCGGGAACCAAGTATTCACAATTTCCATTGATAGCTATGGTAAAGTCAGCCGGACAAGTTGGTGTTGGAGATATTGTGTCAGATAAAATAGCGGTAAACGAACAAGTTGTTGTGTTGTTTTTCTCGTCTTCTACCGTAATTGTCACCAATGTGTTTGAAGTGATAATTGTCGATACTGCTGGCGATTGTGTAATTAATAAATTTCCAATTGTTGTGCAATTATCGCTTACTGCGATGAATCCAGTGTAATCAGAAAGAACCCCGGCACAAGTTCCATTAACAATTACATTTTGATTGGGTGAACACACTGATATTACCGGGTCTTCTTGATCTTCAACTTCCAAATCAAACACACAAGAGTTTGTATTTCCACTTGCGTCTTCTACCATAATAGTAATGGTATTCGGTCCTGCTGGGATTGATGTCCCGACCGGAGGAAATTGAGTAAAGATCAACGATCCTAAGAATGTGCAGTTATCATTTGCTGTTGTCAATCCTGAATGATCACTTAATAAATTCGTACATCCGGTTGTTGTCGTAACGGTGAAATTTGCAGGACAAGTAATTGTAGGATCCAATGTGTCAATTGTCTGTAATGTGAAATTACATGATGCCGTATTTCCAAAAGCATCCGTTCCTGTTAAAGTAATCAATGCATCGTTTCCAATAGTTGAGGATGCAGGTGGAGCTTGGGTTACAACGACTGCTCCATAAGAAATACAATTGTCTCCAGTCACGACTGATCCAGTATAATCTGGAACTAAAAGCGAGCAAGTTCCATCAAGGTATTCTGATTGATTTGCAGGACAAGTAATCGTAGGATTGGTTAAATCGTCTCCAGAAATATCAAAATTGTCGATTGCAATTGGAGCGCCGTTAATGGTATTGTCATTATATGTAAACCTAAATCCAATATCGAAAGACGTTGCGTTAAGGAGTGCCGGTAAAGCAATGGACGCCGAGGTCCACGCATTTGAAATTGCGAATGCAGTTCCAACAGCGGTCCAAGATACCCCGCCATTTGTTGAGTATACCAATTCTGCGATGTCTTCTGTCAACATACCGTCGATTCTGTAATCGAAAGATGCGGTTAATGAAGCTAAACATCCAGCATCTACATTGGTTGCGCTTATGGCTTCGTTAATTCCAACCGGTGCGTCAACGTAGGCATGTTGTTCTGTCCCAGTTGCTCCACACCCAGGCACAGTGCCGCCAGAGGTAATATACATGGATGTTGTTCCTGGTAATGAAGTTCCGTTCCCAGCACAGCTATTAACTATCCATGAGTTTGGAGTAGCATCTCCCGTTTGTATCCAAGAACCTATTCCGGATTCAAAATCGTCGGAGAAAAACGAAGTTTGACCAATTAAACTGCCTGATAATAGCAATCCAATTGCAAAAGTGAGTGATTTAATCATGAGTAAAAGTAACGAGTTCTAGGCACAAATATAACCCAAACATTTGGCTTAAAAAACTGAGAGAGAATTGATATAGAGTAGTTAACACCGATATTGCTAATAACTTTTCTGGTAGTGCATTCCGAATAAGGCGAAGATGATCTACTTTAGTCTAAAAAGTAAGCTGTTTTAAGATGAAAAACGTAGGTGTTATTTGTGGAGGATTTTCCTCTGAATTCGAAATTTCCGTGTTGAGTGCTAAGAATATTCAACAGAATTTTCCAGATGAATTTAATGCTTACTTGGTATACCTTCAAAAGGACGGTTGGTTTGTGGATTTGGATGGAAGAAAAGTTGAACTGAACCCAGTTGATTTCACTTTCAACAATGGAACGGATAAAATTGATGTTGCCATTGTATTTATTCACGGAGATCCGGGAGAGAATGGGAAAATTCAAGCTTACCTAGAGATGATCGATATTCCGTACGTAAATTCAGGACCTCTTGCATCGCAGCTTTCATTTGATAAATGGTATTGCAATAAATTTTTGGAAGGGTTTGGTTATAAAGTAGCGAAGTCGGAGTATTTGACGACGGCCAAGCAAAACCTGAATGCGGATAAGGTAATTGCAGAATTGGGTCTACCAATTTTCGTTAAGCCTTGCGATTCAGGTTCTAGTTATGGAATAGCAAAGGTAAAGGAGAAAGAACAATTGCAGAAAGCAGTAGACGAAGCTTTCGCAGAAGGTGAAACTGTGATTCTAGAAGCATTTTTGGATGGTATGGAGGTTACTTGTGGATTGTATCGTGACGAAGATGGAATATGCGCCTTGCCCTTGACTGAAATCGTTACAGAGAATGATTTCTTTGACTATGAAGCGAAATATCAAGGCTTATCACAGGAGATCACCCCAGCACGAATTGACGACAATATGACAACAGAGATTCAGAAAATGTCAAAGGATATTTACCAGTTACTGAACTTAAGATCTGTTGCGCGAATTGATTATATGATTGTTGGAAATGTACCTTTTGTTATTGAAGTGAATACAACTCCAGGTTTTTCTAATGAAAGCATTGTCCCAAAAATGATAGATGCAGCGGGTATTTCAACAAAGGAATTCTGGACTATAATTATGAAAGCCGAACTCGGTTAGTAATTCGCCATCGCATTTAACAATGTTTCAATTCTCACTTTTAAGGTGCCCGATGAGCATGTATTGTTATTCACGATAATTGCGAATGCTAATTTCTTATTCGTCTTCGTAGTTACGTATCCCGCATAACTTTTTATTCTGGTCATGGAGCCACTTTTGGCAACTACTCTGTTTTGTCCCGCTTGACCCTTACAAACATTTCTTAAAGTTCCACTAACTCCTGCGATAGGCAATGAAGCTTTGAAAGTTGCTGCGTATTTACTTTTGTCCATGTAAGACAAGAACTGCGTGAAGTGATGGGAGGAAATAGCATTATTCCGAGAAAGACCACTTCCATCGTTGATCTGCAGCCCTGAAGTGTTCATTTTACCTGCCCAATATTTCGCCATAACATTTAGTCCAGAAGTTGTGCTGCCGTCTCCCGTTTTTTCATATCCGATCATATTGATCATATGCTCCGCAAAAAGATTTACACTCCGATAATTCGTTTCTTTAATCATGACTGAAAGTGCCTTCCCCTTTTGTGAATGAAGTAGAGTTCTCTTCTCGTAATCGGAAGGGGTGCTTTTAATGTCTTTATCTCTTGCTGTACTTGGCAATTCAAAAACCTTAATTCCGCTATCAACAATCGCCTTATTGAATTCATAAGCGAATTGCATTTCAGGATCTGAGATACTTCCTTTAACTAAGAAACTAGATCGCCCAACTGGTAATGTCCCTGTACCGAAAAAATCGTTTGAATAGGGAGCGCCAAAAAGATACGCATTGTCTCCGCTTCTTTTTGATGATACCACATAGTTGTGAAATGTCATTTCTGGAACATAGGGTTCAATGGACTTTATGGTTGTAGGCGTTCCAGGAACGGAAGATGTTGAAAATGTAAAGCGAAGAAGGTTGTCGTAT
>JABSPC010000256.1 GCA_013215515.1 Crocinitomicaceae bacterium | reverse complement strand
GTTGTGGGTGGAATAGTAACGACATTTTTCCGTAGTGGTAAAGTGTCAATTAATGGGCCAGCCGCTGGGTTGATCGGTGTTATTATTGCCGCTGTTCTCGCATTTAAAGAACAAGGGGCGAATGGAATGGAAGCCTATCAATATGTATTAGGAGCCATTATCGTAGCGGGAGGTTTACAAGTTATTATTGGTTTATTGAAGTGGGGTAGGATTGCAGAAATATTCCCAACAACTGTTATTCAAGGAATTCTTGCGTCAATCGGGATCATGATCTTTGCCAAACAGGTGCATGTTGCCATGGGAACAGAATCTCATGCTCATAATACCGTGGGGGTTCTAAAAGATATCATTTTTAAAATCCCAGATATTAACCCGTATATCGCTGTTATTTCTGGAATTGGTTTGATTCTCTTGATTTTCCATGCACGAATAAGCTACAAGGTCTTTCACTTTATACCAGCACCAGTTTGGGTATTGGCGGTTTCCGTGCCGATTGTACTTCTTTATAATTACATGGAAACGAATCAAATTGCCTTTTTTGGAGAAGTATTCCATGCACCTAAAGGCTATTTAATTGACATTCCGAGTGATTGGAGCACGTGGATTGTTCATCCGGACTTTTCAAGAATCAATACTGGTACCTTCTGGATGGCGGTAATTTCAATTAACCTTCTGTCATCGGTAATTACTTTAGCAGGGGCAAAAGCAGTTGATAATTTGGACCCTTACAAACGTAAAACAAACCTGAACCGTGACCTTGTTGGAGTCGGACTAAGTAGCATGATCTCTGGCGCCATTGGAGGGTTGCCGATTTTGACAGTTATCGTTCGAAGTACAGTAAACGTGCACAACAATGCAAAAACGAAGTGGTCGAATTTCTACCATGGATTGTTCATTGCGTTATTTGTGCTTGCAGCAACACCCGTAATCCAATTGTTCCCGACAGCCGCATTGGCCGCAGTTTTAATTGTTACAGGAGTTAAACTGGCATCGCCTCGGGTATTTATTGAGATTTACAAACAAGGATTAGAGCAATCAGTTTTCCTGATTTCGACGATCATTATTACCCTTTATCAAGATCCATTGCGTGGGCTTGTAGGTGGTATGATTATCACCCTCGTTGCACATCTTTTGATTACGCGCGTTTCCATTCCGCATTTCGTGCAGATGACAATTAATTCAGGAACCAAATTAAAGGAAAATCAAGACGGCTCATATACCTTGAGTGTTAAAGGAGTGGCTAATTTCCTATCAATGCTCAAGTTAATTCGGCTGCTTAATAGCGTTCCAGACGGTGCTACATTACAAATTGATTTGTCAAAAGCACGCTTGGTTGATTTGACCTTCCAAGAAAAATTAATTGACTTTAGGAGGGTGCACAAACGAACAGGTGGGAAGGTGCAAATTATCGGGTTGACAAACCACGTAGCGATTTCAAATCACAGGTTGGCATTGAAAACCTTGTCGATACCACCACCGCAAAAAACATCTCCTCGTCAGCAAAGAATTAAGCAAATTGCTATTGACAACGGTTGGCTTTATACCAAAGAGGTTCATGTTGACTCCAGCGAATTACTCGATTTTGATTTCTTTAGTTCAAGACCGCTTGAGTACAAATTAAATGTTATTGCTGGAGAATTTCCGCAAACAGAAGTGGACTGGGAAATCAGTGATATTGTTTTCGACGAGGGGGCCATGCTTTCAAAAGAGGTATACAAAACAACTGTTCAGCTTGTTCATTTACCTAAGGAAATACCGTCTTTTGTTTTAGAGCAAGAGGGGATTTTCGACAAACTTTTTGACAGGGTGCTTTCCATTTCATCTAAAGATATTGACTTCCCCGACGCTCCCCATTTTTCTAAAAAAATGAATTTGACCGGTGAAGACGTAGATGCAATTAGAGCGCTGTTCTCACCTGATTTATTGGCCTTTTTCGAAAGTGAAGAGATCTATCATATTGAGTGTAATGGAAACGCTTTGCTTATATTTAAATCACTTCGTATTGCCAATACCGGTGAAATTAAAAACATGGTTCGATTTACGGAAGAACTAATTAAACAAATTAATAAATGAGTTTACGGATCGCCTTAGTCCTTTTACTTCTAGCGATAGCTTATCTAAGTTTAACGCCTACAACATCAGTTTCAGTTGGAAGCGACAAGTTAGGGCACCTCATTGCTTATGGGGCGTTAATGATCAACGTTGGGTTGGTGACTTTGCCTAAAATGAAGCATTTTCGAAACGGGATCATTTTCGCGATTAGCTACGGGATGTTGATGGAAATCGGGCAGTACTTTGTACCGGGTAGAACTTTTTCAATGTACGACATGGTAGCCAACATTTCAGGTGTTGGTGTGGGTATAATAATTTCGCTTCTATTGGGCAAGGCCATTCAAAGGCTGCTCAAGAAATGGAAATTAATTTAGGTACTTTTACACTTCAATTTTTGACAAATGGAGAAACTTCAGAACTTTATTGATGGTAAGTATTGCGACCCAATTGGTGGACAATACATTGATAATTATGAACCAGCAACGGGAAAGGTATATAGTCTAATCCCGAATTCTGACGCTCAGGATGTTGAGTTGGCAGTAAAGGCGGCTGAAAAGGCATTTCCTGTTTGGTCAAAAATGAGCATTGAAGAAAGAAGTGCCATTATGGTTAAGCTTTCGGAAGGGATTGAAGCAAGAATGGATGAGTTCGTTCAGGCTGAATCTCGCGATAATGGGAAGCCAGTTTCACTTGCAGCTCATGTTGATATTCCAAGAGCGATTTCGAATTTTCACTTCTTCGCTACGTCGATTTTACATTATGCTTCAGAGTCTCACAATATGGAAGGCGTTGGAGTTAATTATACCCTGAGAAAGCCAATAGGAATTGTTGGTTGTATTTCTCCATGGAACTTACCTTTGTACCTGTTTTCTTGGAAAATTGCTCCGGCTTTGGCAGCAGGAAACTGTGTAATTGCGAAGCCATCTGAAGTTACACCATACACGGCGTATTTACTCGGGAAAGTGGCTAAGGAAGCAGGAATGCCAGACGGTGTTTTGAATATCCTACACGGTGAAGGTGGAGGCGCCGGTGATGCAATTGTAAAGCACACTAAAATTAAAGCGATTTCATTTACAGGAGGAACAACAACAGGAGAGTATATTGCTCGAACTGCAGCCCCAATGTTTAAGAAATTATCTCTGGAATTGGGAGGTAAAAACCCGAACATCATTTTTGCGGATTGCGATTTCAAAGAAATGTTGAGTACAACGCTTCGTTCATCATTTGCGAACCAAGGACAAATTTGTCTTTGTGGGTCTCGAATTTTTGTTGAACGATCTATCTATAATAAATTCAAAGAAGAGTTCGTCAAACGCGTCGACAGTACTGTTGTTGGGGACCCAACGGATCCAGCATCGAAGTTAGGAGCGGTTGTTTCAAAATCTCATATGGAAAAAGTTCTTTCTTACGTTGAACTCGCCAAAGAAGAGGGCGGAACAGTTTTAACAGGAGGAGAACGTGTGATTGTTGAAGGCTATGAAGATGGATATTATTTACGACCAACGGTAATCGAAGGATTAAGATACGATTGTAGAACGAATCAGGAAGAGATTTTCGGGCCTGTAGTTACCATCACACCGTTTGACACGGAAGAAGAGGTGCTCATGATGGCGAATTCAACCCAATATGGATTGAGTGCGACCTTATGGACATCGAACATAAAGCGAGCACACCGGATGGCGGATGAAATTGATGCTGGTATCGTTTGGATCAACGCATGGTTGGTTCGTGACCTTAGAACTCCGTTTGGAGGCGTTAAGGCTTCTGGTGTTGGAAGAGAAGGCGGCTGGGAAGCGCTGCGTTTCTTTACTGAGGCGAAGAATGTTTTTGTGAAGTATTAGACTATAATTGAGTTTTCCATTCTCCATAAGAAGTGTAATTGTATTGGATCGCTCCGAATTCAACATTTCTTCTGATGGCTATATAATAAACCATATTGACAATTATATGGAGCCGTTTGGAATGGTGAAACAGAGAAGAGGTAAAAACGAGCTGTTTTATTAAACATGAATCCCATGCATAGTTTCTCGCGAGTAAGGTTAATCCGAAACTTATCTTACAAAGTTAAAGTGACTGAATCACATGTTGTTGTGAATGTGAAACCGGGAGTGTTCTCTTATTTCTGTCCAAGGGAAGTGATTTGTCAAAATCACGATTCTAAATCTAATTTAATTCTATCCCCAAATTTAATTTTTAATTGCTGAATAACCAACGCCCAATTCTGTATTGGTGAAGACCATTTTT
>JABSPC010000255.1 GCA_013215515.1 Crocinitomicaceae bacterium | reverse complement strand
TATATAAAGGAACTATTGAAACTGATGAGACAGAAATAAGCTTAAGTAATCAACTATCATCAGGCACCTACTTTGTAAAAGTGACTACTCAAACAACACAAAAAGTAGTCAGAATGGTGAAATTAAAATAAGAAAGAACCTCCTTGCCGACAGGCAGCTCTTACTCCTTTTAATAAAAAAAGAACCATAATATCATTACTAAATTTTTAAAACTACTTATGAAAAAGCTACTCTTACTAATTATATTCATGTCATCAATAATCGTTAATGGACAAACTTGGCAGTCTAGTCTAGTTCAACTGAATATAACGACTGGGGAACTTAGTTATACGGCAGAGGCAACGAGCGGCATCAAAATACCCGATTTTTCTAGAGCAGGTTATAAAGGCGGAGGGGTTCCTTTACCAACGGTTCTAGTTAAACTAACAATTAGCCCAATAAGTGGAGACAATACAGCTCATATTCAAAATGCGATAGATGCTGTAAGTGCGATGCCTATGGATTCAAATGGTTTTAGAGGAGCGGTACTTCTTAATTCAGGTGTGTATGAAGTCCGTGGGACATTAGAAATTAATACTTCTGGTGTTATTCTAAGAGGAACAGGTAGAGGAAATAACACTACTACTAATACACATTTAATGGGCACAGGTGATTCTCCATCAGAGAGAAGTATCATAGAAATGGGAGGGATGGATAACACCAAATTTGAAGGTGAGATAGCAGGTACACAAACAGATATTATTAGTGCCTTTGTAGCAGCTGGTGATAAGAAGTTTGTAGTTGCTGACGCTAGTTCTTTTCAAGTTGGTGATAATATTATTATTCGCCACCCATGTACACAGGATTGGATAGATGCGGTTGATGGTGGAGGAACAGATTCTGACCCAGATTGGGAAGTAGGTGATGAGCCAATAATTTTCAATACTAGAATTGAAAAAATAAGATGTGATACTATTTACACGAATAGCCCTGTTTTTAGCAGCTTAAATCGGAGTCTAGCCCAATCGTATATTTATAAGTATGATAGAGATGGCTTGGTTGAGAATGTAGGAATTGAAAATATACGAATTGACATTGAATATGACTTAAGTGATCCAACTGATAAGAATCATGCTAAAAGAGCCGTGGAAATATCATTGGTCGAAAATGCTTGGGTGAAAGGGTGTGAATTTTCACATTTTTATTATTCTGGAGTAGAATTGGAAACGGCTAATTATGTTACAATCAGTGACTGTCATGCTCTGAAACCTAAAGGACCTACCAGTGGAGGGTACAAGTATAATTTTAACGTAACTGCAGCTTCTCAGAATATTTTATTTACCAACTGCGTTGCTTCTGAAGCAAGACATGCCTTTGTTTCTAATGGAGCAAGTACAGTTGCAGGTATCGTATTTCATAAATGCACTTCTATTAGTCCATTGACGAGTAGTGAAGGTCACAGAAGATGGACGACTGGTCTATTATATGATTGTTTTATTGATAGTGGTTATAATCCTGGAAGAGTAATTTCCTTGATAAATAGAGGCTCATGGGGCACAGGACATGGCTGGTCTTCTGCAAATTCCGTAGTTTGGAATAGTGATGTAACAAGACCTGGATCAGATGGAAAGATAGTAGTTCAACGTCCTCCAACAGCGCAAAATTTTGCCATTGGCTGTAAAGGAATTGTAACAGGAGTTGGACCTTATCAGCATCCTGCAGGTTTTATTGAAGGATCTAATAATTCAAATTTATTGGTGCCAAATTCACTTTATGAAGGGCAGTTAACTAGTAGAAATTATTTAGATTCATTAAATGGAGGAAGTCCAGGCGTAAACCCTTGCCTTGGTTATTGTTCATCAACATATATAAACGCAGGTAGTGAGTATATATCAAATGTTCAATTTAATACGATTAGCAATACTAGCGGAGATGCAGGAGCAAATGGATATGAAGATTTCACTTCCATGACAACAACTTTAAACCCTGGTAGTTCTTACTCCATTGATGTTACCATTAATACAGCAGGAAATTATACAGATTTTTGTCAGGTATTCTT
>JABSPC010000254.1 GCA_013215515.1 Crocinitomicaceae bacterium | reverse complement strand
TCCAAAGTATTAATTAAGTCAGTCTGAACATGTCCATCATAATCAAACGTACTATCAACTTCCCCATTGCCATCAAATCTATATAGTGCAATGTCACTGGTTGGAGTACCCTGCCCGTCACCTACTAAGACTAATTTCCCATCCGTTTGTATATCAAAATCAAATGCTCCATACGAAGGAGGAGAGAGTATTATGCCGTTCTGACCGAAAGTACTATCAATACTACCATTGGTTTTATATCGAATACATCCAAATACGCCAGAAGCTTGCCCGCACAGAACGATTTTATTATCTGTTTGTAACTTGACAGAATTACCTATATCAGCAACGCCATTTATATTAGAGGTAACTATCCCGTTGGAATTAAATGTGGTATCTAAATCCCCGTTACTATTATATCTCGCCAAGGCAAAATCTCCATCTGAACCATTGTAGCTTTGACCTGCAACCAGTATTTTACCATCATTTTGAATAACCACCGAAAATGCTCTTTCATTAGTGCCAGTTATATCAGAAATCAGTAATCCTGTGTGATTAAAAGAGGTGTCTAAACTCCCATCAACGTTCAATCTTGCTATAGCAAAATCTGTTATAGGAGAACTTATTGACCCTTCTCCAACAATAATAATTTTACCATCCTGTTGAATAGCAACGGATTGAGCGCGGTCAGTATATCCACCAAAATCAATCGTTACGAGTCCATTCGTACCAAATGAATTGTCTAAAATTCCATTTGGATTATATCTGGCTATTGCGAAATCATAATCCAATCCATTATGACTTCTTCCTGCGGCAACAATTTTTCCATCAGTCTGTAAAGCAATGGAAAATGCTCTGTCATCAATTAATCCGCCAAAGTCTGTTGATACTAATCCTGTTGAATTAAATGTACTGTCTAAGTTAATAATTTGCCCAACCAATAGATTAGAAACGAATAGGAAAAATATGGTAATGGCGTTGTTCACAAACTAAAAGTAAATAATTTAAAATACATAATGCGGATTCAACTGCATACTAAGTAATGCTGAAGAAGATTTATGATGTGTTCTTTTGAGCGTAATCTTCTTTCAATTACCGCTAACGTATCGGTGTATGATCTCGTTGCGAGGTTTAAGTACTAAATTTAGCAAATAAATCACAGATAGAAAGTCGGCTAGGACTTTCGCAAGTAAACACTAACCAGCAATGAATTATACACATTGTTGGCTTTAGTTTTTTAGTTTTCTGCAAATTTTATTAATGGTTTTATATTTCCATTGTCAGCTTCTCTTAATGCTATGATATACTCTTTTCTTGTTTCATCTGCTCTAACCATATTTGACTTGTGCCAGCTGAAAATTTCTTTTCCGAAAATAGATTCAATAATTATATCAGCCATCATTCTTGAGTGTCTACCGTTTCCATTGGGAAAGCAGTGAATTGCTACGATTCTATGTTTAAATCTAATAGCAATTTCTTTAGGTGGATAAGTCTTGTTTTCTAACCAATATTTAGTATCATCAATTAGATTTTTCAGTTCTATTCCGATTTGAGTCCATTTTATTCCAATGTTTTTGTCAGTTATTCTAAATTCACCTGCCCATTTCCAAACATCGCCGTACATTTTATTGTGTAAATCTTTTATAAACTTTTCAGTCAATATTTTTGCAGGTTTCAAATTAGCTCGAATAGTCCATTCTACGGCTTTTTCAATATTTAACTGTTCAAATTCGTCGAGTTCTTTTTGCGTTGTTATTGATTTTGTTTTTATACCTTCTTTTTCTTCTTC
>JABSPC010000253.1 GCA_013215515.1 Crocinitomicaceae bacterium | reverse complement strand
GAATTGGCACCGATCACGGCTCCTTTTCTAATTATGGCACCATCAAGAACGGTTACATTTGCACCTAACCAAACGTCATCTTCGATAATAATACCACCTTTTGAAGGAGCCATTCCCTGAAGGCAGATAGGAACTTTTCTGTTTTTTATTTCATGATTAACAGGAACAATATTACAGTTCGGTCCAATTAGCACATTGTCTCCAATTGTTATTCCATTGCCAGAATAAAGTACTGTACCTGAGTTTAAAAATACGGATGACCCAATGCGAATATCTTTGTCGCCTCCAACATGTTTGATTTTTACAAAATCGTCGATTACGCAATTGGCACCAATATACGTGTGCGTTCCACGATTAGATATTTCTATTCGGGCAAAATCACTTACCTGTACTGACTCGTGAAAAAAATTCGACATAGTTAAAGTATTTGTAATTCAGGAATCGCAATGACAAATTCCCCGTTCCATTCTCTAATATAATCCAATTGAGACATTATTTCTGTTTTAATATTCCAAGGGAAAATAATTACATAATCAGGCTGAACGCGCTTGATTTCTTCCTCATTAACAACAGGTATGTGGCTTCCAGGCAATAACTTCCCTTGTTTGTAAGGCGAAGCGTCAACTACAAAATCTATAAGGTCCACTTTTACTCCGGCATAATTGAGTAGCGTGTTTCCTTTTGCTGCTGCACCGTATCCAACAACCGTTTTTTCTTCGTTTTTGCTTTTGATTAAAAACGCAAGAAAATCATTCTTAATCTTATTTGATTTTCCTTGAAAGTCTTTATAGAAATCGAGGGTGTTGATACCCGCTTTTATTTCTTTGTCTAAAAGAATTTTCACACGTTCAGACGTCTCCTTTGTAGTGTCTTCTTCGTGTTTAGCAAATATTCGTAGGGAGCCTCCATGAGTTGAGATTTCTTCTACATCAAACATCTCTAAACCGTGCTCTTTAAATATCATTGACACCGTGTAAAATGATAAATAAGAAAAGTGCTCGTGATATATAGTGTCGAATTGTTTTTCAGTGACTAGTCTTAGAAGATGTGGGAATTCCATTGTGATCACCCCATCATCGTTTAATGCAATTTTCAACCCTTTAACAAAGTCGTTGATATCAGGCACATGGGCCAAAACGTTGTTCCCTAAAAGAAGGTCCGATTTTTTGCCATTATCAACCAATTTCCTAGCTAATTTTTCACCAAAGAATTCAACTATATTTTCAATTCCCTTTTCCATGGATACTTTAGCTGTACTCATCGTAGGTTCAATTCCTAAAACAGGAATGTTAAGCTCTTTAAAATATTGCAATAGATATCCATCGTTAGACGCTATTTCGGTAACCAGTGAATTTTCATTATAACCGAATCGATCAGTCATCATTTCAGTATATGCTTTCGAATGCGCTAGCCATGATTTCGAGAACGATGAAAAATAGATATAATCCTCATCAAATATTTCGTCGCCACTTTGAAAATCTTCCGTTTGAACAAGAAATGAGCGCTCACTTACATACAACCTTAATGGATAGTATGTTTCCGGATGGTTTAATTCTTCCGGACTTATAAATGAATTAGAGGGCGGAGAGAAACCTAAATCGATAAAAATGTGTTCAAGCGATTTTCCATCAAATCTACATTTCATAATTATTAGTTGTAAGGTTGAGTAAAGTGTTCTAAAGTGGCATCGTTTCGGACCCGAAAGTTACGATTCATTCTTGAACCCCCAAATAATTTTCATCCAAGAATTTATGCGCTTTATCCCGTTCTGAAACACTGATAATCGCATTTGGCCATTCAATTCCAATTAACGGGTCATTGTGATGTAATGCTCCTTCCGAGCCAGGAGAATAAAAGCCAGTATGATGATAAAGCAGTTCTGTATCATCCTCGAGTGTTTGGAAACCATGAGCCACTCCTGGAGGTATAAAAATCATTGTTCGATTCTTAGAGGATAGTTCAACAGAAATCCATTTTAAAAATGTTTTTGACGATTTTCTTAAATCAACTGCAACGTCAAATACGCTTCCATTTATGCAGCGAATGAGCTTAGCGTCAAGGTGGGGCGCTTTTTGATAATGCATTCCTCTCACCGTCCCCTTTTTAACATTAAAGGAATGATTGAATTGAACGAATTGTGTTTCAATACCTTGATCTGCGAATTCCTTTTGACAAAAATAGCGACTAAACCAACCACGATCATCTTCAAGTGGTTCAAGATGAATTAAGTAGACTCCTTCTATTGCGCTTTTTTCGAACTTCATATTATTTGGTCCAGATTAAATCTTTTGATTGGGCACTGTCGATGAATCTTTGTAAATCTTTCCGAGAATCTATAGTCGCATGGTCCTCTCGATGTTTATACCAGTTAATCGTTGCCGAAAGGGTTTCGTTTAGGTCCCAAACAGGGTGCCAATTGAGGATGTTTTTAGCCTTTTCACTATTTAACTTGAGTAATCCAGCTTCGTGAAAATTGTCGGGATCAACCTTTCCCAAATTGAAGGTGGATTTTGGCCATTCACTTTTTATAAGTTCAACCATTTCGCCAACGCTAACACAGCTAGAATTTTCAGGACCAAAGTTGAATTTTGTAGTATTCGATTTGTTACCCTCTAAAAGGTGTTGCCCTAAAAGTAAGTAACCTGACAAAGGCTCTAAAACATGTTGCCAAGGCCTTATTG
>JABSPC010000252.1 GCA_013215515.1 Crocinitomicaceae bacterium | reverse complement strand
GTCACATCAGAATCCGCTTTGGCGTCAATTCGAACTCTATCCTTTAGAATCAGGTCTGGAGCATTCTCAAGCATCCAGTCGTAACTCACATTGGCCAACTCCTGACGTTCATATCCACCTCCAACGTTTGAATGCATCCCAGCGAACCAAACTTGTTGGATATCCACGTCCTTAGCAGCATCTGTTTTTTCTTTCCAAACCTTGGGCCAAAAAATCGTTCTTTCATCATCTATAGATAACGCCTGTCTTGCTTTTATAACATTCGGCGTGATTTCATAATTGTAAAATTGGTACGGAGAAATTTTGTCCGAAGTCCAGCTAATTAGGCGAATAACTTGGTGAATTATACGAAGTCCAAATCCAACTTTATCAATTTGTTCAGGGAAACCAAGTGCTGATACAGTGTCCCAAGCTCCAATGAATTTTACTTTAGGAAGCTCTTCATGGGTTCTTTGTTTTTCCAGCTTTAAGAGGTTCCGCTCTGTAGGCCTCCGGTAATAGTCGAACGCTGTTTTTACTTGAAACTTCAAATGTGTATTTCCAATTCCACGACCATTGATCAATCCACTATGCGCCATAAAGCCATTAAATGCTCGAACCGTAGCTGCTCCACGGGAAAATCCAAAAATGTAAACATCATCTCCTGGATCATAATTTCGAGCTAGAAATTCATAGAGATCCTTCACATTCGTTTCGAAACCAAAACCGAATGCACCTCCAACTCCTCGGAGGTATTTATTCGTACTTGTTCCTACTCCGTTGTCATAAAACGTAATCTGTTTTTTGTCAGGACTATGTAGATCAATCGCATGATAAAGCTTGTAAACGTTACTCGAAGGAGTATAACCTCCCTTATTTCCTGTTCCATCAGCGAACAGAATAATGTTCTTTCCTTTGTAACTCATTGAATGTGGTTTTAACTGTTTTCAGATGTAAAACACTGAAGGTCTAATACTAAACAAAATGATTTTGAATCATCTTAAAACCAGTGATATTAGAGTATTTGTACAGCGAGATTGCGCACATGTACGTAGAGTTTATGATCTCAATAGGATAGGGAAATACCTTCCAATGGTTTGAATTCTAGCTTGTCTCCCATATCCTTTAGGAAAGACTCACTAAGCAATAACTCGATGTCCTATAATTTAATTTAGTAGTACAAAGAGGTTCCACGGCCGAGGTAATCCTCTCTTCCTTTAATGTCTCTTATCTCTGTGAAATACCCATAATAAATGATTAGCTCCGGCTCACCCTGTTCATCGGTATCAATGTAATAGTTCTCAGGAGGTGTTTTTATGGGATCAACAAAGGTCTTATACTCTTCACTACGAGATATAAATAGGTGATAGGGCATAAATTCGTTCAGTTCTCTTAATCCCCTTGCGAAGTAAACATCTCCTTGAAGGTTATCCGTTTCAAATGAGGAAATCGATACAACCCACACTTACCAAAACTTTGTCCTGGTGTCATTGCTTCGACGTAATAACTATACTCGAACATTTTTAAACTTAAAAATTCATCATTCATGAAAGGAACATCAACCTCAATCTCCTCATATCCTCCCCAACATTCATCATAGTAAGGTCCTGGTTCATTGTACACCAATAATTTCATGTCATCACCGACCTCATCTCTATTGTATTCAATTTGATTTTTAATAAGTCCGTTAAGCCTTCTTGTTATCGCCTCTGATGTATCATTAACTGCTATAGAATATGTAAAACTTGGTTACCATACCATCGAAGTAAAACTCGGTACTATCTTCAAAATGAATGTAAACAACTTCAGTAATCGTATCGGTGTCTAAAAATTGGTCTTTGTAACCAATATTTTCATCAGCGTTTGATATAGTGAACTCATCCGTTGGATTTTTAATTGTACACGAACTGACTCCGAAAATTAAAACTAGTAGACAAGATATAGTACTTCTCATTTTGAACGTTTCTGTTTCATAAAGGTATTAAATGTTAATCAGTCGGATGTTTCAAATTCCATTTATGGAATTTGTTAAAAAACCACATCTTATTGATGTTGAACAGAATAATAACTAAATTATTAGGAATTTAAAATCACCTGCTATGAAATTGACTCTACTCAGTACCCTTTTCGTTGCTTTTAGCTTTTCGGCTTTATCACAGCACAATTACTTAATTACATCACCAACCTCTTCATCTACGTTCATTCGTGATGCTGTTGTCGTTGACGATCAAACATTGCTTTGCGCACTGGATCTGAGGATTGAAAAGAAAAGGGAGACGGGCATTGCTCAAATGAATTCAAGCGGGGAGGCATACTGGGCTAAGCAAATTGTAATCACAGGAAGTCAGGAGCATTACGGATATGATGTTATCGCTCATGAAAATGGATCTTATTATGCACATGGATTGGTATTGGTCGATTTTCTGCAATACGCATATATCTTAAAAATCAGCAAAGAAGGTTCTCTCGAAAATTCTACATTCTTCGATTTAGGGAAAGCGGATTTTTGTGGAATTAATAAAATGAAAGTTTTAAAAGATGGCGATATGATTTGCTCATTCACTCACATGGATGGAGTAAGTTTCATCAGACTTAAACCTTCTGGTCATTTGGTTTGGGGAACAACTATCGAAAGAGAAATTAATGGAACGGGAAAACAACCAGGATATGATTTTCATGTTTTAGAGGATGAAAGTATTGTGGCTTGTGGACCAAACAATGGGCACTTTGGAATTCTTTCAATTTCGAAAAATGGACGTATACTTTCAGACGACAATATTTCAATGGGAACGTTCTCACAAGCGAAAACAATGAAAGTTCTTCCTTCGGGCAATTTGTTTATTACAGGTGATTACTTGCGAGATGGAAACTATGCAACGTTTATTATGACGATTGACGGAAATACAGGAACCCCAATATGGGCAAAAGAATTAGATCAGTTTGACGGTTCATTTCACTATCAACAAACGGAATTGTTGGATGATGAAATTCACCTTTCCATGATGGGAAATAATGACCCAAGTATGATGGATCCAGAATTCCAGAATTACTATGTTAGAATGGATTTCGAAGGTGAAGTTATCGAAGCTTATAAGAATGGTGACCGTTATGATTTGGCAGATTACCAATGTCTAATTAGAACAAAGAGCAGCAGTATAATTTATGGTTCTGCATTTAACGAAGACCGTCAAATTGGTGGATTGGTTCATTCGTATAAGTCTCATGAATACGATATGTGTTATTGGTCTAAATTGGATGTGACTACATCTGCAGTGACAAGAATTCCTTCTTTAAGCTTTGGAGCAAACAGCATTACGAAATTGAAAATCAGCAGTGATTTGGAAGTTATTTTTAAAGATTTAACTATTGAGTCTGAAACGACTTGTGAAAAGGTTTGGGAGGAATCAACGGTTCTTGAAGATGAGAATGCTATAGCTCCAGACGTGGTTCCAGAAGTGATTGAGTCTGCTGTTACCAATAAAGAATTTGCCCCTGAGAATCGCATCGATCATGAGTTCACTGTTTTCCCAAGTCCAAATGACGGAAGGTTCACTATTCGTACGACTTACTTCGAAGTGTATACTACCATCTTAGACATGACAGGTAAAATTATTTACCAAGGTGAATTAGAAAACGGAGACGTTATTGATTTATCTGATAATCCAACAGGTGTATATATCATGCAGATTCAAACCGAAACTGAAATGATTACTCGACGCGTGCAGATTAGGTAAGAAACCAGAGTTTTTATAAAGCACGCGGGTTTGACTTACGTGCTTTTTTTTGATCAACATTTAGATATAGTAACACTGTGAAATTTTCAGTGTTCAAAATTTGTTTTGTGTATTTATCGATTTAGCACTGATTCAACTCGGAATTAAATCTAGATTTGGCGCCGTGAAAATAGATACAATCATAGTAATTGATATTCTGGGAACATTCGCTTTTGCGATATCCGGTGTAATGGCTGCCGTTGAGCGAAAGTTTGATTTATTCGGCACAATTATCCTAGCCTTTGTAACTGCGGTTGGAGGTGGTACTCTTCGCGATATTCTCATTGGACAAACGCCAGTTGGTTGGATGGTAAGTGATATTCATGTTTGGGTGATGCTCTCGGCACTACCTCTATCCTATTTCTTCCTTAAACAATTACAACGAATGCGTAAAGCCTTTCTATTGTTCGATACGATTGGAATTGGACTTTTCACTATTCTCGGACTTGAAGTAGCTCTAGATCACGGACTTTATCCAGTGATTGCAATTATGATGGGAGTCGTTTCTGCCGTTTTTGGAGGTGTAATGAGAGATGTTCTTTCCAATCAAGTTCCATTGATCTTCCGAAAGGAGATCTACGCGTTTGCTTGCTTCGCAGGTGCTCTTGTATATATTGAGCTGGACTACTTGAGTATTTGGTCAGAACTTAAGCTTATCCTTTCCATTTTGACGGTAATAGCTATTCGGTTGCTTTCTATTCGTTATAAGTGGTCGATTCCGTTTAAGCCGAGAGGGTGATTTTTTTTGAGAGGTTGTTGGATGTTAGATGTTAGATGAATTTAAGAACTCGAAATTATCTAACTCTTCAAATTGATAACTCATAACTTCTAATTATAAAAAAAGGCCATCTCGAATAAACGAAACAGCCTTTTTATATCATTAACTCTTCTACTTACTACTCAGCAGTTGGAGCATCTGTTTTTTCTGGTTTTGGTAAAAGAACCTTTCTTGAAAGTTTCCACTTACGAGTTTTAGGATCTCTACTTACCACTTTGAATTTCACAACATCACCTTCTTTACAAACGTCTTCCATTTTGGTAACACGCTCGTGAGAGAATTCAGAAATGTGAATCAATCCATCGGTTCCAGGAAGAATCTCAACGAACACACCGTATGCTTGTAAAGATTTGATTTTCCCTTCGTATTCTGCACCTTCCTCAACCATTGGAGGGAATGCAATCAATTTGATAGATTTCACAGCTGCAGCCATATCATCTGCATTGTTAGACATGATTTGAACTTTACCTTCTCCGCTTTCAAGCTCTTCGATTGTAATGTTTGTATTCGTGTCTTTTTGCATTTGTTGGATAATCTTTCCACCAGGTCCGATAATCGCTCCAATCATATCATTCGGTACTACGAATGCTTCGATACGAGGAGTTTGAGGTTTCAATTCTTCATTTGGCTTAGCAATAGTCTCAACAATCTTAGTTAAGATATGAAGACGACCTGCTTTTGCTTGTTCTAACGCTTGCGCTAAAACTTCATAAGGAAGACCATCAACTTTGATATCCATTTGACACGCTGTAATTCCAGCTTCAGTTCCTGTAATCTTGAAATCCATATCTCCTAAGTGATCTTCATCACCTAAGATATCAGACAATACAGCGAACTTATCACCTTCAGCAATTAATCCCATTGCGATACCTGATACTGGCGCTTTAATTTGAATACCTCCGTCCATCAATGCTAGAGTTCCAGCACAAACTGTTGCCATAGATGAAGAACCGTTAGACTCTAAGATCTCAGACACCAAACGAATTGTATAAGAGTTATCTTCTGGAAGAACTGGTTTCAAAGCTCTAAGAGCCAAGTTACCATGTCCAATCTCACGACGAGAAGTTCCTCTTAACATTCTTGCTTCACCAGTTGAGAATGGAGGAAAATTGTAATGCAACATGAACGGTACAGTTCCAGTAAACGTTACATCATCAATTCTTTGTTCATCCATCTTACCACCTAATGTCAATGTCATTAGAGCTTGAGTTTCACCACGAGTAAATACAGCAGAACCGTGAGCTCTTGGTAAATAATCAACTTCTGCCCAGAGTGGACGGATCTCATCGAACTTACGTCCATCCAAACGGATGTTGTCGTTCAACATAGTATCTCTAACTGCTTTCTTCATTGCAGCTTTGTAGTATACTGAGATATATTTTCCTTCAACTTCTAATTCCTCTTCAGAAAGAGATGCGATATAGTCTTCTTTAACAGCACTGAACAATTCAGCTCTTTTATCTTTAGAGGCTAATCCTTGTACAGCTACTGCTTTGCATTTATCGTAACATGCTTCCATTACCTTAGCACGAACTTCATCATTGTGATCTTCGTGAGAATATTCTCTTTTTGGAGAACTTCCTGGAATCTCAGCAGCCATGTCCAATTGGAATTGACATTGCAATTTAATTGACTCATGAGCAATCTTGATTATATCAACCATTTCTGATTCCTGAATCTCTTGCATTTCACCTTCCACCATTACTATGTTGTCGATAGTACCAGCAATCATACAATCAATATCAGAAGCTTCCATTTCCTCCAAAGTTGGATTAATGATAAACTCTCCGTCAATTCTACCCACTCTTACTTCAGACATTGGTCCATTAAAAGGGATATCAGAAACTGCGATTGCAGTCGATGCAGCAAATCCAACTAAAGCATCAGGGCTGTTTACACCGTCATAAGCAATTAATTGCATCATAACTTGAACTTCAGCATGGAAATCATCTGGAAATAGAGGTCTTAATGCTCTATCCACGATTCTCATTACTAAGATTTCTCTTTCCGACGGTCGAGCTTCTCTTCTGAAAAAACCACCTGGAATTCTTCCATCAGCAGCAAATTTCTCTTTGTAATCTATCGTCATCGGTAGAAAATCCACACCTTCTCTAGCTTCTTTACCTGCAACCACTGTTGCAAGAATCATTGTGTCGCCCATTCGTAACACTACGGCTCCGTCAGCTTGTTTCGCTAACTTTCCAGTCTCGATGGAAATTTCTTTCCCTCCGATAGTGATGGACCTTGTTATTCCTATATTCATATTTATTTATTTACTAATTAATGTGCTGATCCACTTGTACTAAGTCATTCAGCTGTTAGTCTTTTTAAGTGGACCAGAACTTTTTAAACAAAAGAAGGGCACTCGATATAAATTCGACTGCCCCCCATTTAATATTTTATGTTAAGAATTAACGACGTAATCCTAATTCTTTTACAATCGCACGATATCTTCCGATCTCCGTTGATTTCAAATAATCCAACAAGCTTCTTCTCTTACCAACCAATAACTGAAGAGATCTTTGAGTAACAAAATCTTTACGGTTATTTTTCAGGTGACCAGTTAAATGCGAAATTCTGTATGTGAATAATGCAATTTGAGCTTCTGATGAACCAGTGTTAGTCTCTGATCCTCCGTGTTTTTTGAAGATCGCTTCTTTTTCTTTTGAATCTAAGTACATTCCAATATTTTTTTTAAATGATTATTATGTATTGTCTTACGACGGGGCAAAGATACTCATTTTTCCGATTAAACGGCTTTTCGAAGGTTTGAATTTTCGAATAATCTAATATCAAATAATATAACGATCGAATCTATGATCTAAACAGTTTCAAGCTCAACGCCAACGTCTCTCTCAAGTCTTTTCGATCAACAATATAATCTAAGAAACCGTGTTCCATTACAAATTCCGTTTTTTGGAATCCATCAGGAAGGTCTCTTCCTATCGTTTCTCTTACAACACGCGGTCCAGCGAATGCGATTAACGCATCTGGCTCTGCAATATTGATATCTCCTAACATTGCAAAAGAAGCAGTAACTCCACCAGTTGTAGGATCAGTTAAAAATGAGATGTACGGTAACTTCGCTTCAGAAAGTTGTCCTAGTTTTCAAGAAACTTTTGCCATTTGCATAAGTGACAATCCAGCTTCCATCATTCTAGCTCCACCTGATTTCGAGATAATCATGAACGGGCATTTGGATTTAATAGCAAGATCAATTGCTCTTGCAATCTTCTCTCCCATTACAGACCCCATTGAACCTCCAATAAACGCAAAGTCCATCGCAGCAATTACAATATCTTCTCCATCAATCTTTCCTTTTCCTGTACGAATCGCATCTACCAATCCTGTTTTCTTCTGTGAAGCTTTAACACGGTCAACGTACTTTTTTGTGTCCTCAAACTTAAGTGGATCACCTGCTTTTAATTTGGCGTCCAATTCTTTGTATTTACCATCATCGAACAAAACCTTGAAGTATTCTTTAGAACCAATTCTTTCGTGGTCATTGCAACGATCACACACATAAAAATTCTTTTCCAAGTCATCAGATGAGAATATTGTTTTACAATTAGAACATTTCTCCCAAAGACCTTCAGGTGTCTCTCTCTTCTCTTTTGTCGAAGTTGTTATTCCTTCTTTATCTCTTTTAAACCAACCCATCCTATATAATTCCGAATTTTATTTCTACTCTGCAAGTGTATTAATGTTGTTCAAATCTTGAAATGATCTTTCCAAGCGTTTAACAAATGTCAACTCACCTTGTCTCAGCCACTTTCGTGGATCGTAATATTTTTTATTTGGAAGTTCAGCACCTTCTGGGTTTCCAATTTGAGTCCGTAAATACTCCATTTTAGAAGCAATGTAGTCTCTAGCCCCTTCAGTGAAAGCAAACTGTAAATCAGTATCAATGTTCATTTTGATTACTCCATATCCAATAGCTTCACGAATTTCTTCCAACGTTGACCCCGATCCTCCGTGGAAAACAAAATCAACCGGATTTCCGCTAGTGTTATACTTTTCTTGGATATAATCTTGTGAATTCAATAGGATTTTTGGCGTCAATGTAACGTTACCCGGCTTATACACACCATGTACATTACCGAATGCAGCGGCAACAGTAAATCGAGGGCTAACTTTACTCAATTCTTCGTAAGCGTATGCCACCTCTTCTGGTTGTGTGTATAGTTTAGAAACATCTACGTCCGAGTTGTCCACTCCGTCTTCTTCTCCACCTGTGATACCCAATTCTATTTCTAAAGTCATTCCTATTGTGCTCATTCGCTCAAGGTATTCCTTACATGTTGCAATGTTTTCTTCGATTGGCTCTTCTGATAAATCAATCATGTGCGAGCTATACAACGGCTTTCCAGTTTCTTTATAGAATTGCTCACTTGCATCCAAAAGACCATCAATCCATGGCAATAATGTTCTTGCAGCATGATCTGTGTGAAGGATTACCGTTGCTCCATACAATTCAGCGAGAGCATGAATATGACGTGCTCCAGATACGGCTCCAGCGATACTAGCAGCGAAATCATCATTTATTAAACCTTTACCAGCGAAAAATTCTGCGCCACCATTCGAAAATTGAATAATAACAGGAGAGTTCATCATAGAAGCCGTTTCCATTACTGCATTCACTGTGCTTGTAGAAGTAACATTTACTGCTGGAAGCGCAAATCCTTTCTCTTTTGCATAAGCGAAGATTTTTTGAACTTCATCTCCTGTTGCAACTCCTGGTTTAATTCCGTGACTCATTGTCCTTATTGTTTAATTATTCAGGCGCTAAAGTTAAGGAATTATTGTAAGGTTTGGATGCAATTTTAATGAAGAATCAGTGATAAAATGAATCCTTAGCAACTTTTATCTTCAATTAATCGTAATCCTCTTTGCTATTCTAGCTTGGAAAACGGGAAATATTCATTAACTAACCGACTTAATGTCAGTTTTAATTTTCCCAGCTAACCCCAGAATAGCAAGATAATAGATGATAGCACTCAAAATAAGAAAAACATGACTCACGTCGTTTCTATCAAACCACTGATGAAAACTAATCTTATTACTTTGAACAACTGCCGCTGGAAGCATTGCAACTACCGCAAGCCAGAGATAATGGAAAGAAGGTGTTATGGATTTAGCGAATTTAATACCTAAATAGACGAGTGCATACGCAGATCCAATTGTCGCATTAATAGAAGTTACTCTCAAAGCTATTGTTGGGTCCTTGGAAAGGTCAGCATAGATAAAAACTAAAGTGGCCACAAATAGTGCCACAAATAGCTTAATAATTATCAAACGATTTAACAGGTTTCGTATTGACTCTTTTGAAAGTAAAGAGACCATGGCTTTCTCAATAAACACAACAGAAATAATCCCCAAGTATAAAGGGGGGTATTTACCTGCGAGTTCTACATAGCCATAGAATAAATGACCTAATCCACCAACAAAAAATCCAGTCCCAAAAATTATGAAGAACCAATACCAGTTTTTGAAAAAAGGTGTGTCTATTCCAAAGTTTTTCACTTTCCTTGCTAATATAAGTGCAACAATAAAAATTAGCGTGTCGCCAATGAAAGCATTTGGGTCCATTAAGTTCAATCCAAATAAATCAAATTGAATTTTTTCAAAATCTTCACCTATCAGCATTAATCGTGTTTATTTTTGAAATGCGAAGTTAAGTATTATTGCCAACTCAAATTCACTAAAGACTCCCCACTTACTCTTTATCAAAAAAAGCAGACCTCCTTTGGCCGATTATTTTGGAACAAGCAATCAAAACAGTTTTAAACGATGCCAGGAAATAAAAGGAAATCTACTAATCAGAAAAAATCTTCAAGTCCTTTCTTTTCTTCAAGCTCCAAAAAATCGTAATGATAGGTGTCAAAATGATTGTTGGCAAGGTAGACAGAAAAGGTTTAGGCGTGCCTTTCAAGGAGTAAAGCAAATAGGTTAAGAATACTATAACAACACTAGGAATAAGTACGGCCATTAAAACCGCCTTTATTGCAGGTCTTACATTTACAGAAATGTTCTCACACACTTTTGCAACGAGTCCTCCCATGAAAAAAGTATAGATGAATTGCTTCAAACCAGCAACAAAGGTTAAACCCAGGCCGTGATATGCATTGATCCACAGAACAATTAGACCAATAACTAAACCACCGATTAAGCCAGCTTTCGGATCGGAAAATCGATTTTTCCCCAAAGCACTTCTTCTTGATTGTTTCTTTTAGTCACTACTAAAATACTATAGTTTCCGTTGGAAATATTGATCGCTATCCGTCATTGAGGTCTTTCAGAGTTCAAAACCGCAAAAATCGTTTCCAATTTTCATTCATTTAAGTTCATTCTAAGACAGTAACATAAAAAACAACGTACATTACACATTACATGTATTTTACGTCATTTTTAGTAAAAAAAATCGTCAGTAATTTCATTTACTTTTTAACAACATTGTAATTCGTAATTTGCTTGGTTATATTTGTTGTCTTTTTCAATAATATAAGTCAACTAAAAATATGGCCAATTCACTAAAAGAACCAATAGCAATTATTGGAATGGGATGTAGATACCCTGGAGATGCTAACTCTCCTGAGGATTTATGGAAGTTAATTTGTGATAAAACAGATGCTCTCGGCCCTATTCCTGCTGACAGATGGGATACTGAAGGGTTATATGCACCTGAATGGAGAAGAGCAGGGAAAATTAGTGTGAACCGAGGTGGTTTTATAAACGACATCGATAAATTCGATGCTGGATTCTTTGGGATATCCCCATTAGAGGCGCAGAGAATGGACCCACAACAAAGAATGTTGTTGGAAGTTTCATACGAAGCAATACAAGATGCTGGTTTAAGTCTAAACGACCTGGACGGAACTAAAACAGCAGTTTTTATTGGAATTTCAGCTCACGATTATGGTGATCTTCAGAATGCAACTCAAGAACGTGTTAATATAGGTTCTCACACAAATGTTGGTGCTGCACTCTGTATTAATGCAAACAGAATCTCATATTCATATAATTTAAAAGGACCTTCATTCGCTCTTGACACAGCTTGTTCATCCTCTTTGAATGCAATCCACATGGCTTGTCGTTCAATTTGGGAAGGAGACGCTATTGCTGCATTTGCAGGTGGAGTAAACTCAATCCTCAAGCCTGAACCTCAAATGGGATTCAGTAAGGGTGGTTTCCTTTCTCCGGATGGAACATGTTACTCTTTTGATGAAAGAGGAAATGGGTATATCAGAAGTGAAGGTGCTGGATTAATTTTCTTAAAGCCACTTTCTCAAGCTGAGGCAGATGGAGATAATATTTATGGCGTAATTCGTGGTTCAGCAGTGAATCAAGATGGTGCGACAAAAGGAATTTCAGTACCAAACCCTATTGCTCAACAAGATTTATTGAGAGATGCTTACATCGATGCTCAAGTTGATCCGCATGCTGTTCAATATGTAGAGGCACACGGAACAGGAACATTCGTAGGAGATCCGATTGAAACAAACTCAATTGGGAAAGTTATTGGAACAGATAGAGATACAGATTGCTTTATCGGTTCTATCAAATCTAATATTGGACACCTTGAGCCTGCATCAGGTATTGCTGGAATAAGTAAGCTTCTTTTAGCGATGAAGCACAGAACTATTCCACCAAATATTCACTTCAAAAATGGAAACAGAAACATTCCTTTCGATGAATTGAAATTGGTAGTACCTGTGGACCAACATCCTTGGCCAGCAGCAACTAGTGAAGAAAGCTTTGCTGGTGTAAACTCATTTGGTTTCGGTGGATCGAACGTACACGTTGTACTTCAGGGTCACAAACAAAATGATACAAAGAAAGGTTCTACAGACAAAAAAGGACTTCAAGTTGCTACTCTTTCAACAAGAAATAATGATGCTTTACAAGAATTAACTCAATCTTACATTGATTGGTTAAAGGATGAAAACAATACGGCATCATTTAGCGACATCTGTTATTCAACTGCTGTTAGAAATTCACAACACGATTTCCGATTATCAGTTGTAGCTGAATCAAAAGAAGAATTAGCTGAAAGCCTTCAAGTTTATTTGAATGGAGAAACGCTGAATGAAATTGCTGACAACAGAGCGCTTGAATTAAAGGATAAAGTTGTATTTATTTTCTCTGGACAAGGACCTCAATGGTTCGCAATGGGAAGACAACTTTTAGAAAACGATCCGATTTTTAGAGCAAACATCGAAAAGCTTGAAAAAATGCTTTCTGTTCACGCAGATTGGTCATTGATTGAAGAGCTTTCTAGAGATGAAGAAACTTCAAGAATTAGCGAAACTAATATCGCTCAACCTGCTATTTTCGCATTGCAAATTGCTTTATACGAAATGTGGAAAGCGAAAGGAGTTCATCCTGGAGCTGTTGTAGGACACAGTATTGGTGAAGTTGCTGCTGGATATGTTTCTGGTGCTTTAACTTTAGAGCAAGCTGTTCAACTAATCTTCCATAGAAGTCGTGTGCAATTTAAAGCGACAGACAAAGGGAAAATGTTAGCTGTTGGTATTTCACATGAAGATGCTAAGAAATTAATTAAAGGAAAAGAAGATAGAGTTTCTGTTGGTGCT
>JABSPC010000251.1 GCA_013215515.1 Crocinitomicaceae bacterium | reverse complement strand
GTTCCAACAGGAATCAACTTCGGAGTGGGTTCTATTTTCGCCGGTGGGAATCCTTTAGTAGGATGTGGTGGAGCTGGTGCTCAAACTCAAAACCCTGGAGGTTATGGAAATAACCTTGATATAATGGAAGGTCCTTGGTGTTTGCCACTTGGAAATTCTTATGACTTAATTTTTATTGATGATTGGGGCGATGGAGGAATTGGATTTGACGTTTTTGTTAACGGATATCAAATTGAAAGCTTTGACGGAATGGCGTTAGGAGGAACATTCACATTTACTGTTGAAGAACCACCTGCTTACGACTTAAGTGTATTTGGTTCTAATATCTACAGTTATGTTTCTACAGGTGCATTCGATATTGAAGCACGTGTTTTTAATAATGGACTTACAACTATTACATCTTACGATTTAAATTATTCAGTAGATGGAGGAGCAGCTGTAACACACAATGTTGCTGCCACTAACTTGATTAATTATGCGGATGAGGCTACTTTACATAGCGTTCCGTTAAACATTCCAACGAACGGAGTTTATACAATTCGTATCTGGGCTGATAACTTAAACGGAGGAAACGCTGATATGGAAAATTTCAACGACACTTTAACTGTTCAAGTTGAAGCTGGACCTGGAACTCCAAATTACATCGATGGCTATGTTGGTGCAGTATTTACTATTGATCAGGTATTGGGATCAGCAGATCAAGTAAATGATCCAACAGATTTAGATTTTCACCCAGTTTTAAGTAACAAAGAACTTTGGGTAATGAATAGAGGTACGGAAGGTTCAGGAAGTAGTACGGTTACAGCATACAATACAGGTGAGCCAGGAATGACTTCATTATGGAAACAAGATGGAAATGCTTGGCACTTTATGTCTTTAACTACTGGTTTGGCTTTTAGTCAAAATGGGAACTGGGGAAGTTCACCTGGTGTTTACGATGCGAATCATGATGGTGGTGCTCCATTTACAGGGCCTTCTTTATGGTCAAGTAACATGGGAATCTATGCTGAGCCTTCAGGAGGAAATGGAAGTCACTTGGACATGCTTCACTTGAGCCCGCTTGCACAAGGGATTGCAGCTGAGAAAGATAATGTATTTTGGATAGTTGATGGAAATACCAGCGATATTGTTCGTTATGATTTTGCTGAAGATCACGGTCCTGGAAATAGTTTTCACGGGGATGCAATAATTCGTAGATATTCGGATGATGCGGTTACAAAAGATCCAGCCAACACTATTGTTAGTCACTGTGTTTTAGACGAAAATAGTCAATGGTTATACGTTGTAGATCATGGAAATGGGCGTGTTATCAGAATTGATATCAATACAGGTTCAGATCAAGGTGGAGCTCCAAACTTCCCTGGGAACGAAGCAGTTGTTGAGTATTCTGAATACACTGGCTATACACAAGAATTAATGGTTTCTGGATTGGCTAAGCCTGCTGGAATCGATGTGATTGAAGATAGAATGATTGTTAGTGAGTATACGACTGGTGAGGTTATTATTTATGATATCTCTCAAGTACCGGCGGTTGAGTTGGAGCGTTTAAACACAGGAATGTCAAGTGTTCAAGGAATTAAGATCGGACCTGACGGAAGAATCTGGTTCGTTGATGGTGTAACTGATGGAGTTTACAAAGTTGAAACTGCTGATCTTGGATTGGCTGAGCATTCTTTAGAGTTTAAGGTTTATCCAAACCCAACTTCTGGAGAAATCAACATTTACGTTGGTAACACAATTGAAGGAACAATTGAAATTAGAGATATTCAAGGGAAGTTAATTGCGAGTCAGTTAATCAGTGGACAAACTGCTTCTTTAGATGTTAGTGTTTCTGCTGGATTGTACTTTGTGAATATTATTAGCGATGACATTAAGTCTGAGACTAAAAGATTGATTGTAAAGTAATATTATAATACCCTTTATTAAAGGCATTTCATTTTATATGGAATGTCTTTTTTTGTGCATACAAGGTTCATGTCAATAAATTAGTATTGATTAGGATCGAAACATTTTCATGATATCTTGCGCAGTTGTACGTGAATTGAATGTAATTAAACAATCAATTATGAGCCGCTTATTAAAAGCCGTTTTGGAATAAGAGGTGATAATGGCCGGTCTCGGGCAATTACTTGCTGAC
>JABSPC010000250.1 GCA_013215515.1 Crocinitomicaceae bacterium | reverse complement strand
TTTCTTATTCAAAAGGAAGTAAAGCGAATGCAACTTGGATGCTACTGCTCTTGTTCTTGGGAAGTGGAGCACTGGATTTCACATTGAATTATGTTCAAAATTATGAACTAGGCTCAATGTCATCTGCTTTATTCTCTGCAATCGGCTTAGGATTAGCCGGAATAATTGGGCTTTTAATTTTAATTGTAAAGCTCATTAACGGTAATTCAAAATTCAATTATAAGAATGTCATTGCTGGAATAATATTAGGCATCCCGAACTACTTTTCAATCTACTTACTGATTCTTTCTTACAGTTCTACTGGATGGAAGGACTCAACCGTTCTTGCAATAACGAATGTATCCGTTGTTTTAATTTCATCAATGATTGGATTTATCGCCTTCAAAGAAAATGCCACTAAGCAAAAAATTATAGGATTGATTTCGGCTATATTAGCAATCGGAATTCTCTATATTTCAAATTAAACCGAAGCAAATGACTATTCATCCTTTAAACACAGGTAATTTCAAACTCGATGGTGGAGCTATGTTTGGAGTCGTTCCAAAATCTTTATGGCAACGAACAAATCCGGCCGACAGTAATAATATGTGTGATTGGTCTATGCGTTCATTGCTAATCGAAGATGGTGATCGATTGATTTTGTTAGACACCGGTATTGGCGATAAGCAAACGGAGAAATTCTTTTCACACTATCATCTATCTGACAATAATAGCTTGGAACCTAACTTAAAACGACTCGGTTTTGGCTTAAACGATATTACAGACGTTTTTCTAACGCATTTACATTTTGACCACTGCGGTGGAGCCATCAAATGGAACAAGGATCGAACTGGATTTGAACTCGTCTTTAATAATGCAACGTATTGGAGCACTGAGAAACACTGGACATGGGCAACAGAACCAAATCCTAGAGAAAAAGCATCTTTTCTAAAAGAAAACATAATGCCAATTCAAGAGAGCGGCCAACTTAAATTCGTTGAGCGCTTTGGTGATTACACTACTAATGTATTCAACAATTTTGATGTTCTATTCGTTGATGGACATACAGAAAGTATGATGATCCCACACATTCATTATAAAGGAAAAACATTAGTCTTTATGGCAGATCTACTACCTAGCGTTGGCCATATTCCAATTCCATATGTAATGGGATACGATACAAGGCCGCTCATTACACTTAGCGAGAAAGAGAAGTTTTTAAAAACTGCAGCAAACGACAACCTCATTTTGTTTATGGAACATGATTTTGCAAATGAACTTGCTACTGTAACGAACACAGACAAAGGCGTTCGATTAGATAATACATTCAAATTTTCAGAGTTGTTCTGATTTTTTTGTATTTTCAACATCCTCAATACGATTACTATGGACCAATACTTACTGCAAATTCTCAAAGAAACAAACACAATTATAATTCCTGATTTAGGAGCATTGACGATTACAAATGCAACTACGGGTGAAATTATGTTTATGCCTTTTTTGAAACATGATGACGGAAAGCTTTCAGCTCACATTGCCGCTAAGGAAGGAATTGAAGAGAACGAAGCAAAAAATATTGTTGCTAAGCACGTTAGAGAAATAAAGTCATCTGTAGACAAAGGTGATTCTTACGATATGTTTGAATTTGGAACTTTCACTAAAGGTGATGACGGGGATGTCGAATTCACGAATTGGGTAGGAGAAAGTACGAAAGCATCTGATAAGGAATCAACCGATGACTCTCCTAAAACAGAAACACCACCAGTAGTTGCAGAGTCTTCAAAAACTGAAGATCCAAAAAAAGAGGTTAAAGAAACGCCTGAAAAAGAATCAAAACGAGCGAAGGAAGAAAAACCTAAAGCTGAGATCAAACCGAAAGCAACTGCAGCAAAACCAAAGGCAGAGATTAAAAAAGCTCCTGCTAAAAAGGAAGTTGAAAAACCGAAAACTGTAGCACCAAAGGTTGAGAAACCGAAAGCGCCAGTGAAGGAAGCTAAAGTAGAAGCTCCAAAAGCGGTTACACCTCCACCAGTTAAAAAAGAGGAGACAGTTGCTGAAAAGAAAGTAACGCCGGCTGTTCCAGTAACGCCGCCAAAAACTCCTCCAGTTCCTAAAAAGGAAATGAATATTTCAGAGAAGGATGAGCTTTCTAAAACGACAAAGAAATTAGATAAACTTAAGAAGGAAAAGGCAGAACGAAGGCCTAAGAAAAAACGTGGTGTTGGCTTTTATATGTTACTCATCTTTTTGGTATTGATCATTGGGGGTGGAACTTACTTCGCAATGGATTATGACAACTTGAAACAACACATCCCATTCTTAGCAGATGCTAAAGAGAAGAAGGATGAGCCAAAAGAGTTGGATAAGTTGAGAGAAACTATGGGAGATGAGGATCAAGAACCTCAGGAAGTAATTGAGGATGAAAATGATGTTGATCCTGAGCCAGAAGCTGCAGTTGAAGTAGACCCAGAGCCTGAGTCATATCCAGAACCAATTGCAGTCAGATCAAACGGATCGAATGATCAACCGTTTCACATCGTTGCAGGTGCTTTTGGTTCACTCGACAATGCCTACCGACTCGTAGAAAAGTTAAAAGGAATGGGCTATCCAGCAAAAACATTTACGAGAGGTGCTCAAAACATTGTCAGTGTACGATCATATTCCACAAAGGCAGATGCGCAAGCAGCGATTCCTAACGTGACAGATGCAGCACCAAAAGGATGGGTCTTAGAATGGCGTTAATCTAAATCGTACATTTTGTTGGAGAGCGATCTCTATTTCTTCTTCTTCCAGCTCGATTCGATTTCATTCTGGATCTACATTTAGGATTGTACCTAAATGGGAGTTTTACATGAACATAGATATCGGCGCCGTAAATGTCATGCGTTTTAATCCAACTCCAAAGTTTGTCTGTGCCTATTGTAATTGGCCCTAAACGAATGGACGCCCCCATTTGAGGATACCTGTACTCATACAAACTGAATGGAATCGCGAAATCAAAAAAGAACGATTCAAAGCGAGGAGTGACACTCAAACTATTTGCATGTCGACTCCCAAATCGTCTTTTCGGCACTGGTATCCCTTGAACAATGTTCGCATTCACATAAATCTTTGAAGCCCATAAATTATAATCAAATTGAACCGATGCAAATGTCGGTAGTCGAATTTTGTTTTGCTTTCGCGCTTGACCTTGCGTAATATTTGATTCTGCATCTTCCAAAGCGGTCGTAACATTATCCTCGTTTACATCTTGATCAGCGTAATCAACCCAGTTGTAACTATCAAAATTATACCCAGAAAATAGATAGTCTCCGTCGGCAAACTTGAGTGACCCAATATCCATAATCGACGCTCCAAGCTTATATTGATAAGGCAAAGAATTACATCCCATTTTCTTCGAATTGGGATAATATCTTCTGGCATTTCCTTTCATCTTTTGGAATGTAAATCCGAGATCCAATCCCCAACCACCCTTAGGATTAAGGCCAACATTTGGTGTATACATAGCATCACCTTCGAAATGCGCAATAGGTAAAATGTCTTGATCATCTACAAAAAAATGAGCATCATAAACGTTCAGTGCAGCTCCGCCAATTGCAAACAATTTTGACAGGCCAATCCCGCCCATAAACATATGTTCACGGCTCTTGTGAAAGGTATATGCGTAGGTTCCTTTTATCTCACCAAACCCCAAAGCTGCAACCTTCAAGTTACTAACTGTATAATTAATATCGTGCTGAACAACGTAGTTTTGAACTCCATTCTCAATGAAGTTTCCGCCATATTCTGGGAGCGTTCGTACACCTAGATAACTTCTAGCCCCAGTTGATATCGCCGCGGCGTGATTTCCCTGACTCCAAACTGCAGATGGGCCAGTTGCAAAATTTCTATTGTAAGCATGGTACTTATTCTTCCCTTGATTATAACCAACATCTTCATCTGTGAGCCGACTTTCTCCCTTGATAGCATCTTTGGATATGTCAAACCATCTTTGATCTTTAAGGTATACAAGATTATTATTGGTATAAGAACCTACGCCTGCTACATTCACATCCAACCATACTTTGGCGTCCAAAATAGAAGAAGGATTAATATAAAGGCTATTTGTGGGTGTAAAATTGCTACTCAATGATCCAAAATTATTCTGTCCGTTTACGCAAGTCGCAAAGGTTAGAAATAAAGATATGGAGATGAGTATTTTCAAATACTAGTTTTAAGTTAATTTTATATTTTCTGAACAAGATCAAGTAAGCGATTCGAGTAGCCGGCTTCGTTATCGTACCAGCCCATTATTTTAACCATGTTCCCAATAACGCTCGTTAGTTGTGAATCGAAAATACAACTGTGTGGATTGCCAATTATGTCAACTGAAACGATCGGATCTTCCGTATAAGCCAATATTCCTTTCAAGCTTCCATTCGCAGCTTCTCGCATTGCCGCATTTATCTTTTGAGCCGTAGGTGGGTTCTTTACAACTAAGGTAAGATCTGTCAATGAGCCATCAGGAACAGGAACTCTAATTCCGCATCCTCCAATAAGCCCATCCAACTCTGGAAAAATTTTCGCTAAGGCTTTTGCCGCTCCAGTAGATGTCGGAACAATTGATTCAGCCGCAGCTCTTGCTCTTCTCAAATCCTTATGAGGTGCATCTTGCAATCGTTGATCTGAGGTATAGCTATGAACAGTTGTTATAAATGCACTTTGAATCTCACACATCTCCATCATTACCTTTAACATCGGGGCTGCTGAATTCGTTGTACATGAAGCATTAGAAAGTATTTTATCATCGGGCGAAAGCAATTCATCATTCACCCCCAATACAACAGTCTTTATCTCGGGACTAATTGGTGTAGAAGACAAAATCACTTTTTTAGCACCTCCAATGAAATGTTTTGACACCAATTCACTCGTTTTAAATACCCCTGTTGATTCTAAAACAAAATCCACATTTAATTCAGCCCATTTTATGTATTCAGGGTTACTTTCACTTATAAATAAAATCGTTTTCCCATTTTCAAAAACAAGTTTGTTTCCATCAATTTTGAACGCATGTTTCAATTCTCGGTGAGTGCTATCATATTTGAACAAATGAGCGAGCGTTTCAATATCAGCAAGGTCGTTTACAACGGCTACGTTAACATTTGGATTGTCTAATGACATTCTAGTGAAGTACCTTCCGATTCTTCCGAAACCATTAATTCCGATATTGTTCATTGAGATTGTTTTATATAAAAATAACGAAGAAAATCCGATACTTCGTATAAGTGCAAAAAAAAAGGGCGACCAATTGGCCACCCTTTTCACTAATACTTTAGGGCTTAATGAACTACCTGAATGAATCCGTGTTTTTGAAGTTCGTCTCCTCCTTCAAGAACGGCATCAATGATATAATAATATGTTCCTTCATTGACGAGGTTGCCATTCATATCTCTACCATCCCATCCACCATTCGTATCGTTGAAATAATAAACGTTATTTCCCCAACGGTTGACGATGCTACATTCGAAAGATTGAATTCCCTCTGATTCTACGAACCAAAGATGATTCCCCACTAACGAAGATAAAGAGACAACATTCGGAGCTATAATATCACAAAGCTTATACCCAATTAAAGCTGAAGCCGTCCCTGAATGACAAATATTCGAAGCGGTGACTGTATATACACCAGGTTCAGTTACGATAATCATCGAGTCGGTACTACCAGTATTCCAATCCCACATCGTTACTGAAGCCTCTTGCGCTGCATCAAGTTGATAAACTACACCAAAACATAATGTTGTGTCTAGTAATCCTGCCCAGACGTAAGGCGGGTAGGTGACCATCAGCGTAACCGATGTATTACAGGCATTATCAGTATAAGTCAGCTCGTATGTTCCAGGTGTGGACGTATACGCTTGAGGATTCTCTGCAAATTCATTTGGATCGAAGTGAACTGATGTATCCGAAGCACTCCAAACTCCACCATTATAAGATTGAGTTCCTTGTAGGAAGACACCCAAGTTACAACCAATAGTATCACTTTGAATTTCCGGTTGAGGAATAACATATAAGAATACAGTAGTATCGTAATCACATCCAAAATCATCCGTCATGTGATATGTATATCCATAATCTCCAGGTGTATCTGGTTGAATTACTAATAAAGTGTCATTCTGTCCTGAAATAATTGTTGGATCAGCAGCCCAATCTTCAGAAACCACATAGTTTTGGTAACTCTCAGGAGCCGGATATAATGTTGAATTGAATTCAATACTCCACTCAAAAATATAGCCATCATCTACTCCTTGATTGTCTTGTACAATAATAGTCCACGGACCATTGAGAGGACAACCGTTAAACCCACTCCAAGGAGCATCAGGTTCGTAAACCTCTGCTGGATTCATGGCATCAAAACCATAATCATTATTAAGCCAATTCATAAGATTGTTTTCATAACACATTGTACCAACTGTAGCATTTATTTCAGAAAAACAATAGGTCCAAGCAGGACTACCAGG
>JABSPC010000025.1 GCA_013215515.1 Crocinitomicaceae bacterium | reverse complement strand
GCCTATTCAAGGTGAAACAGGTCAAAATCATATTGGTCTGCCTCCTTATGGATCATATGAAGTTGAAGTAATTAGCGCTGAGGGTTGTTCCGCATTTTCTGATCCATTGGTTACCGCTGCTGGAATTAATGAGATTGTGGATAATGGAGTTAAGGTACACCCCAATCCTACCGAGTCAATAATTAAACTTGAATCCGACGAAGAAATTACAGATGTACAACTAATTGACATTGCTGGAAATTCAATATTAATCGATGCCTTTAATAAGGACAGTTTAGATTTGACTTCTTTAACATCGGGAACTTATTTCTTGTCAACAACAACCAATAAAGGAACTTCTACAATCAAAATCGTGAAATTATAATTGAGCACCAGAAGTTTAAAAAAGAACGAACCGTGGATTGATAATGCACGGGCGCTCGCTACCATTTGTGTTATTCTATTGCATGTCGCTTCAGACCTGCTCTATACAATCAAAAAGGATGGTCCTACGACTGATTGGTGGACCGGAAATATTTTGGACGGATTAACGCGTTTTTGTGTCCCACTGTTCTTCATGATTTCTGGAGCATTGATTCTTCGTAGCGATTACGGTTTAATAAAATACCTCAAAAAGAGATTTGTCCGAATTGTTCCTCCTCTCCTATTTTGGAGCCTCGTTTATCTTTTCTATGACAATCTTATTTATGAGGTGAAAGTTGAATCCGTAATGGAGTTCATTCGCGTTTCGGTAAAAGCCTTAATTCAAAAACCTAATTTCAGTCAGTATCACTTGTGGTTTGTCTATACCATGATTGGCTTATACCTAATAGTTCCAATAATCCGAAAATGGATCAAACATTCAACGGGGAAAGAAGTTCTTTACTTCATTATAATCTGGGGAATTACAATTATTGCCGGTAATCCGTATCTACATAAATATATTCCTGAAATTGAACTATTATATTTCACAGGCCATCTAGGTTTCATGGTCCTTGGTTATTACTTAACAACGATCAATTCAAAAAATCACCTCTTAGCAGTTGCTTTAATCGTTATAGGAGCATTTGCTACTATTTATGGTACATATTATGAGTCCGAAGCTATCGGTAAGTATTCTGGAATCTATTATCACTACCTCTCAATCAATGTTGTTGCATTTGCGCTTGGAGTATTTCTTCTTGTAAAAAACACGACCATTAAAAGCAATATCCTCAACAAAATAATAAAGGTTATTAGCGATCATAGCTTCGGAATTTATTTAGCTCATGTCTTAGTCTTAGTCATCTTTGAACGAAATGGTCTTAAAATATCGGTAATGAATCCATGGCTTAGCATTCCGTTGATTACTATCGCTTGCCTTCTTTGTTCTCTGCTAATCATATTTGTACTTCGTTTAATCAAATACGGTAAATATATATCGGGCTAAATAAGCAAGAGTTTTTTAACTGAATCGCTTTTAAATTCGGTCTTTTTCTTATTTTTGGGGCTTTTAAAAATTATAAATGGATTTATCAGGAATTATTTCAATCTCAGGTCGACCTGGACTTTACAAAGTAGTTGCTCAAGGGAAGAACAGCATCATTGTTCAATCACTAATTGACAACAAAAGATTCCCCGCTTATTCGACAGATCGAATATCAGCATTAGAAGATATTAGCATCTACACTGTTGATGATGACAAGCCTTTGAAAGATATCTTAACTGACATCTTCGCGAAACAAGAAGGTAAAGCAGCACCATCTCACAAAGAGGACATTTCGATTTTACAGGATTTCTTATCTGACATCTTACCAGATTACGACGAGGAACGCGTTTACCCATCTGACATTAAGAAGTTGTTCCAATGGTACAATTTACTTTTAAGCTCAGGAAACCTTAAACCAGAAGATGCGAAAGCATCTGATAAGGAATTGAATGATGACTCTACTGAGACTTACCAATCAAATGGTGATTCTACTAATGATGACTCTACTAAAACAACTTCTAAGGCATCTAAAGCACCGGCCAAAAAGAAACCAGCAGCAAGCGCCTCTGCTAAGGCTTCGAGCGGAACACAGAAGAAAGCACCTGCTCAGAAGAAAGACTAAATTAAGTTCACTAAATATTTAAAGTCTCGCTAATTCGAGACTTTTTTTTTACTATGAAAATTTCAAAACCTATACGACAATTCGTTGATCAAAACCTCGTAGTGGATTCATGGAAATCTATCGAAAAGTACTTCACAGACCTTATCAATAGAAAGATTGAAACCAAAGAGGATTTTCTTACTTGGTTGAAAGACCAAAGTGAATTAGAAGCAATTCTTGAAGAGGATGCCGCTTGGAGATACATAAAAATGACGATTGATACTAAAGATGAAGATCTTAGCAACTCGTATACATTCTTCGTAACGCAAATTCAGCCTCAGATTGCACCATTTGAAGATCAATTAAATAGAAAATTGAATGAGATCGGTTACACTGAAGAATTAGCTTCTGACCCAGCATTTGAAATTTTATTTAGACGAATTAAAAAATCACTTGAACTGTACCGAGAGGAAAATATTGAAATACAATCTAAACTTGCGGAAGAAAGCCAGAAATTCGGATCACTTTCGGCAGCACAAAGTATAGAACACGACGGCGATAAGCTGACAATGCAACAAGCCTCTCTCCTACTTAAAGAAACAGATGAATCATTGCGTAAGGAAATATTCGAGAATATTACCGATCGCAGAAAAGAAGATGTAGACAAGTTTGATGAACTCTTTGATTCACTTTTGGCCAAACGTCATCAGATTTCGAAAAATGCTGGATTTGAAAATTTCAGAGACTATAAAATGCAGGCAATGGGTCGATTTGACTACAATGTAACAGATTGCGAAGACTTTCACCAGTCAGTTAAGTCTGTTATCGTTCCAATCGTTAAAAAAATGCAGCAGAGACGTTTAGACAAACTTGGAAAGCCTTTATTCAAGCCATGGGATTTGGACGTTGACCCTGAAGGAAAAGCACCATTAAAGCCATTTCAAAAAGGAAAAGAACTTTTTGAAGGAACGGTGAATATGTTCAATCGCATTGACCCTTATTTTGGCGATTGCCTTACGACGATGTCAGAGATGAAGCATTTGGATCTCGAATCCCAAGATGGAAAATCACCTGGGGGGTACAACTACCCTCTTTATGAAATTGGCGTTCCATTTATTTTCATGAATGCTGTTGGATCTCACAGAGACTTGGTAACAATGGTGCACGAAGGAGGTCACGCAGTTCACTCATTCCTAAGTAGAGATCTTGAACTAACGGGCTTTAAAAACCTTCCGTCTGAAGTGGCTGAATTGGCATCAATGTCAATGGAGTTGCTTTCTATGGATGAATGGGGAGAGTTTTACAAGGATCCAAAAGATTTAAATAGAGCCATAGAAGAACAACTAGAAACTGTAATCAAACTTTTACCGTGGATTGCTCAAGTTGACGAATTCCAGCATTGGTTATATGTGAATCACACGCACACAACTGCCGAGCGAACCGATAAATGGGTTTCATTGTCAAAAGCGTATGGAACTGGTTTAACGGATTGGTCGGGTTATGAAGATGCTCAATCTACTTCGTGGCAGCGTCAATTACATATTTTTGAAGTGCCATTTTATTACATCGAATATGGAATTGCTCAACTTGGGGCACTTGGTATTTGGAAAAATAGCCTTGAAGATAAATCAAAGGCAATTGAAGATTATAAAAATGCACTTCGATTGGCATATACCCGTAGTATTCCAGAAATTTATGAGACTGCAAACATAAAATTTGACTTTACAGAGAAGCATATTAAACAGCTTGCCGAATTCATAGAGAACAAGTTAGCTGAATTAAAGTCTTAATTAGGTCACAGTAGTTTCCTTCTGCGTCGAAAAACATTTGTGTGAAATAAAATTACTGTTATATTTGCACCCGCAATTAGGTAGTTGCTCAATCAGTTTAAGAGGTCTTGATGGAAAGAAATTAAATTGGTTTAAAATGGCGAGGTAGCTCAGTTGGTTAGAGCGCCGGATTCATAACCCGGAGGTCGGGAGTTCAAATCTCCCTCTCGCTACAAAAGACAACTTAACGGTTGTCTTTTTTACTTTCAGGAGATTTGAAATTGTTCTTAGTCGGGTCATGTAATGATTATTATTCGAACGCAAGGCATTCCCTCAGAAATGTTATCCTTTTTTACGTTCAAGGGATTAGGCAATCGCACTAAAGTTTGTTTTTCGAAGACAGCACTTTTAGGTGCGCTAACGCTTCACCTTTTCAAAAGCTGGCGCTTTTTCTCCTAAAAAAAGCATCAAAAAACAAAAAGGAAATTAAAATGGAGAAATACAGATGAAAACACCCACCAGCTCCAGATCCAATTACAGGATCATAGATTAAACTCACACCATAGTAGGTAGCAAAACCGATTAGAATTGTAACTGTTCCCAGTAAAAATGTCCTTATATCAGATTTAATTTTCCATTCAAATTCCTTTCCGAAAAACAAGGTGGACAAAATGGGCCAAGCAAAGATTAAAGGCAATGCAAACAATCGCGCCTCTCTTGCATACGCCATTCCAAAAACGAGTATTGAATTGATTATTAATGTGACTACAAACGCATTCCGAAAAGTACCAACCATTTTCCTCTTATCAAACTTAAATGTTCTTAAGTACAAGTACAGACTAAATCCAACTACCATCACAAAAGATAGAATTGATTCAATCCCAAATTGGAAATTTTGAAAGTTATAATTTAGGAGTCCGAAACGCCCTCCTATCATAAGATTGGATTCGGGCGAAGTACAAAAGAAAACATACACAGCATAAATCAATATCGGCGAAACAAACGTCAGAATTAACTTCAATTTTGAAAAAACCTCTTTCTTCATCAATTGATTAAACAATAGATAAAACCCTGGTAACAGGACTATTGAAGTTTCTTTTGTAATCAAGGCCAACCCAAACAGAACTGAGAATCCAATTAGATTATTTCGAATCAGTGCTAGAAATGAAAGAAAAATAAACGCATACTGTATTGGCTCATCGTACGTATAGATTGGGCTAAAAAAGATGAAAAAATTCGAAAAGGTCAGGAAAAACACGAGCACATTCAATGCAGAGAATAGCTTTGACTTGTTGAAGCGAAATGAAATCAAACCGATTAAATATGCCGATAGAAAAAAGAAGAAAAAGTTCACAAGAATGAAGGCCTTACCGATTCTTAGTAATGTCAAATCTGACACGAAGTGAATCAAGTAGGTCGTCACTGTGCGATTACTGAATATTTCGTTTGTTTTATGAAACTCTACAATGTTTTCCAAGCGCTCAAAAGCGGTCATTCGATCTGGAAGTTCAGAGTAATGCAATAGCAGTATAAGTAAGGTCATTAACCCACTTACTGAAAGAATTGTTAAGTGGACAGATCTGTTCTTCATCCTTAAAAGTTAAGAGTTAAATTTAATATAATTTCCCTCTAAACATTGAGCGAATCAAATCCGTTCTATTGAATAATTACATTCTAAAAAAAAAGGAGCAAGTGAAAACTGGTCTTCGAATTGTTTAGAATAGTATCGGCTAGAGCAGCTTCTACCTCTCATCGAGAACAAGTTATCAACATTGCAGCCAAGTTTGTTAAAAACAAAGAATTAGGGAGAAAAGAATGCGTATATTGCGCGCTTTAACTAACGAGCTAGTATTTCATAAGACATCATGGAAAAAGAAAGATTTGAACTTGAGTATTTATTAAAAACTTCAATTAAAGTTTTAGATAACATGCTAAGCACTCCAAGCGGATTGAGCGAATGGTTTGCTGATGATGTAAATATCAAAGATGACGTATATACTTTCCTTTGGGACGGTGCAGAGGAAGAAGCAAGACTTCTGACTAAAAAGACCAACGCAAAGGTGAAATTTAGATGGATCGAAGATGAAGAGGATGATTCGGAAGCTTATTTTGAATTGAGATATGAAGTAGATCCTATGACAAAAGCCGTGATTCTATCAATCACTGATTTTGCAGAACCGGATGAGCTTGATGAATCTAGTAGATTCTGGGATCAACAGGTTAGTGAACTTAAACGAATTCTTGGAGCTTAACCCCAATATTGTTAAATTCCAATCGTTTACATTTCGCAATCTAATTGTTAGATAATCTTTTTTGATTTGAAACGACTTTACTTTTTTAGTGTACGCTCTTTCGCAGGCCCTTTCCTAGCTACGTTTGCTATTTCCATGTTTATCTTGGTAATGCAATTCTTCTGGAAATACATCGACGATTTAATGGGTAAAGGACTGGAAATTTCAGTGATCATTGAACTTCTCTTTTATGTTTCCGCAAGTCTAATTCCACTCGCCCTTCCTTTGGCTATCCTGCTGTCATCAATTATGACATTTGGTAACTTGGCAGAGAATAATGAATTGACAGCCCTAAAAGCTTCTGGAATGTCCCTTTATAGGATCGTTCGCCCTCTCTTTTCTGTAGTTATCATTATAGCACTAAGTACGTTCTACTTTGCCAACTATGTTATTCCCGTCTCCAATTTGAAATGGCGTTCTTTAATTTTCGACATTCAGAACACCAAAATATCCATGGTATTAACACCAGGAGTTTACAGCCATGAACTGGATGGATACGTGATTAAGGTTGATGAAGGTGAAGGAAATGAATTCAAAGGAATCCTCATCCACGATCATACAACACCCAACGAGATTAAAACAGTTCGCGCAGAATCTGGGAAAATTTACAAATCAAAAAACGGAGCTTACCTGTTCTTTGAAATGACCAATGGTAGTGTTCATCGTGAACTTGAACCGCAAACGCCAAATTTCAGCCCAGATGGAATAAACCACAGTATCCACAGCACTCATCCAGCGTGGAAATCGCAATTTGAAAAGATGACCTACAAGATCAATATTACTGGATTCGATTTAGAACGGTCACAAGAAGAGCTATTGAAGGATAAACACGAAATGCTAAATGTCTTTCAGATCAATGATGCCATGGATTCCATCAAAGCAAACGGGACAAATATCTTAAATAATTTCTTAATGAATGTCAAAAGTGGGCACCCCTATTTTGCATCATTCACCTATCAGAATCATTCAATTAAGAAAATGGAAGACAAGAAAATCGTTGAAATTCCGGATCACGCCGTAAACTTCAATGATGTTGTTTACAATAAAAAAATAAAAGCCATTAACAAGGCCCAAGCGACTGTTAGAAGGCTAAATCAAATTGTAGAAGGCCAAAATCTCTTCATGAAAGCAATGGAACGAGACATGGATGATTACATGATTGAGTTCAATAGAAAGTTTGCATTAACAGCTGCCATTATTATCCTATTCTTCATTGGTGCTCCTTTTGGGGCAATTGTAAGCAAAGGAGGATTTGGGGCCCCCGTTGTAATTGCCGCTCTCCTATTTATGATTTACTTCGTGTTGCTCACCGTTGGAGACAACATGGCTCAAGCCGGAACCGTCTCTCCCTTAGTTGGAATGTGGTTCTCATCCTTATTATTAGCACCTGTCGCCGTTTGGATGATGTACTCCGCGGCCAATGATTTGCCCATTAATTCAAGTGAATATTGGGGAAAACTATTGAGGAATATTGTAAAACCGTTTAGATTAAAAAAATCTTGAAAGCGCTCTACATAACTAGTAAACCTGCGTATCCAAGAGTAGATGGGGGATGTGTAGCGTCTGCTAACTTTCTTGACAACCTTCTTAAAGTTGTATCCCAAGTTAAATACCTCACGATCGCAACGAACAAGCACCCGTTTGAATTAAACAGATTTCCAAATCAACTTATAGACGCCGTTAGCCCTCAAGCCATTTTGATTGAAACAGCCGTCCGCCCAAGGGAAGCAATTAAATATCTTTTCAATAATAAATCATACAACATTGATCGTTTTTACGACGAGACAATGACCACTATGATTACTACGACACTTGAAAATAATAGCTACGAT
>JABSPC010000249.1 GCA_013215515.1 Crocinitomicaceae bacterium | reverse complement strand
GCATCGGTCCAAGTAAATGAAGCATTACCAAATTCGCCTGAATATACCACTGTCAATTCACCATCACAACTGGTGTTGCAAGTTTTGGCCGATGACTCTGTGATATCTGTAATATCGAGAGTACACTGGGCTTGTAGGGTGATAGACCAAAAACTGGCCAACATCACAAATGTTATCTTTAAGAACAATCGTTTCATTCTTTCTTTATCAGGACTCCAATTATACAAAATTTACGCTATAAGGTTTCTCTTATTGAGACGTATTTTACACTAAATAGGTTGAGTAGCCTCGAATTTCTCATTAATAATGCAAACTCAATGATTAGTTACTTTTTTTTATACACCAACAGTTGTGCAAGAAATAAGGTGCTTGTTTAAAGGAAATAACCGATATTGTATGAATAATTAAAGAATAAGAGGGCGCGATGCCCTAAAATAATGAGTAAAAGAAGAAAAAATTCTGGAGGAAACTTAAAGAAGACCCTCCAAAGAGGAATACAACGTATTTTCGAACAAAACCCCGAAACTACCTATAATTACAAGCAAATTTCATCCATTCTGGATGTTAAAGATGCAGGAACTAGAAAGTTAATTAACGAAATTTTAGAGGAGTTGGCTTGGGCCGAACACATTAAAGCCGTACAAAGAGGCCAGTATAAATTAAAAGGTGGATCAAGAGATTTGATTGGCCGAATAAGTTTCACCCAGCGTGGAGCAGCTTATGTAATTATTGAAAATGTAGATGATGATGTTTATATACATCAATCAAAGACAGGAAAAGCATTCAATAACGATATTGTAAAAATTAAAACATTTAAGCACAAAGGAAAAACTGAAGGAGAAGTTCTTGAGGTTGTTGAGAGAGTCAAAACAGAGTTTGTTGGAACAATTGAAAAAAATCAAAACACATGTTTTGTAAGACCTGATGATAAAAACATGCCGGTCGACTTTTTTATCGAACGAGGTCATGAAAAAGGCGCTAAAAACGGTCAAAAAGTGGTTGTTAAGCTGTTATCTTGGCCAACAAAAGCACCGAGTCCATTAGGCGGAATTGTTGATGTATTGGGTGATGCAGGGGATAAAGATGTTGCCATGCATTCGATATTGGCCGAATTTGGTTTACCCTATAAATTCCCTCCCGAAGTATTAAAAGATTCTGAGACCATAGCGAATAAGGATTATACCGATGTTTCGGGAAGACGAGATATGCGCAAGGTTTTAACTTTCACTATTGATCCACACGATGCTAAAGACTTTGATGATGCATTGTCTTATCAAGTGCTGGAAAATGGGAACATTGAAGTTGGAATTCACATTGCAGATGTCGCCAATTTTGTACGACCAGGATCAGCCATAGATAAAGAAGCATATACAAGAGGCAATTCTGTTTATTTAGTAGATAGAGTAGTCCCTATGCTTCCAGAAATCCTTTCAAATAAATTGTGCTCGCTTAGACCAAACGAAGAAAAAATGACCTTTTCGGCTGTTTTTGAACTCGATGCGCAAGCAAAAATCGTTAACGAATGGTTCGGGAAGACAGTTATTTATTCTGACCAAAGATTTGCGTATGAAGATGCTCAAGTTATAATAGAGAGTGATTCGGAAGCCTTGAGCAAAGAGGAAAACAAAAACTTTATTGAACCAATTCTTACTCTCGATAAATATGCTAAGATTTTGCGTAAAAAGAGATTAAATGTAGGAGCGTTAAATATTGAAAGTACTGAAGTTCGTTTTAAGCTTGATGAAAAAGGACATCCAATAGGATTGATGCTAAAAGTTTCGAAAGATGCAAATAAACTGATAGAAGAGTTTATGCTTTTAGCCAAT
>JABSPC010000248.1 GCA_013215515.1 Crocinitomicaceae bacterium | reverse complement strand
GGAGATTCGCTAGCCGGCTGTGAAAAACCCATCTCTGTCGAAGCATCCCAAATACCATCTGGATGTACAGGATTACTTGGAGGACCAACTGGCTGTGGACTAACAACTGCAACTAAAATTGGCTTCGATGGCTTCACATCAACCACTTCGGCAGGCTTAATTGGCTCCGCAACAAACGTTGTCTTTGTATCCGTAACTTCGGGCTCTGCGTATTCGGCTTGAGCAAATTGCGGAACTTCTCCTACTACATCTGAATTGAAAAACGGATATGCAAGGAAAGCCAATAAACCAATAGCAGCAATTTGTAACAATGGCTGCCGGTGAACCGCTTTTTCCTTTGGAACTATAACCGCTAAAGCAGACATGTACCATACCGGCGCGGCCTTAGGGAAAGAACTATCAAATAAACTATCCAGACTTTCTTTTGTTTCTTTTCTAGGAGTTGGTATTTCAACTTGCATCATTTCAACCCCATGAAATACATCTTTCATTTGATTGTACTCCGACTCCGAGCTACAATATTCGCCCAATTCAGCTTTTTCATTTGCCGAAAGTTCGATGTAACTCTTTTCCATTATAATATCTACTAAATCCTTTTCCATCCTATCTATTCATTACTGGATTAAAATCTTCTAAACTTGCCGCGAGGTATTTCGTTGCGTAAAACAATCTCGATTTGACCGTTCCATCACTAATTTGAAGAACCTCCGCTATTTCTTTAATCGACAATCCGTCGATATGTCTTAATTTAAATACTTCACTATGCTTACCGTCTAAATCTTCCAAACTCTTGGTAAACTCATCTCTGAATTGACTATCAGAAACTTCGGACAACACATTGGCGTTATGATCTTTCACGGCATACGTGTGATCAAGCCCATTGGTTGTGTATTTACGAACTTCTTGTTTCTTATACTCGTTTTTACACATATTATTCGCTACCGAATAAATCCACGTTTTAAACTTTCGCGTTGGATCAAACAATTCTGGTTTACGAATAATTTTCGCGAAAATATCGTGAACGAAATCCTCAGCCTTCTCTCTATCACGCCAAAGCAAGCGCATAAAATAGCCCAATAGCGGACCTGAGTACCTTTCATATATTGCATTGAAGGCACGTTTGTCTCCGTTGGAGATCGCTATCATTAATGACTCGTCAGTCATTTCGCTATGTCGAGGTTTAACCAATCGCATTAATACGAATTCTTCAGCTTCTGGACCTGTTCATATTTTTTACATTGTACAGAAACCTTATCTGAGGCTTCATCTACTTCTTCAAGTTTCCCCTTCAAATCCATCTTAACATACACCTTCCTTAATTGCAAGAGCATAGGCAAGTAATTGGAAGACAGTTGTTTTGATTTTTCGTCGGTTGCATTATTTACAAGATGTTTTTTCAAGGTTGAATTCCATAAATCATCATTCCTATGGAAGTTATCGAATTCATCTTTATGGTATTCAAATACCAAACCAGTTATATACAAACTGCTTTGTATTGGTTTGAAATATTCTTTTGGAGTTGTCAAAGAAATACTAATTGATTTCGAAGTATTCAACTCACAAAACGATTTCAAGAACTTTACATCAACCACTTTGCTTTCTGGCAGCTTATAACCATCCTCTTTCAATAATTCGCGATAATGGTCACTCTGTAAAAAGTCAAGAGAAATAATAGTAACATCCTTTCGAACATCAGCACTATTTTGTTTGTACCAAGTAGCGTAAGAATCATCAAACCCATGTGTGATTAGAACACCATTTTCTGGAACGGATAACAAAACATCTTCAG
>JABSPC010000247.1 GCA_013215515.1 Crocinitomicaceae bacterium | reverse complement strand
TCCTGTATGGCGCAATTCAACTTGTTCAGAAACACCATAATATCCACATTCGGCCATGTTGCCAGATCCAGGGAGGCGGTTGTATTCAAGTCCACAGTTCAAGTACTCATCAACAGGAAAAATGAAATCATAGAACATCGAATCGATTAAGTTTCCTGTAGCTCCTGCCAGTATCAACCCTATAGCAATCAAGAATTCGGTGCGAACACCTTTCTTTATTTGTATAATCAAGTAATAGATGATTCCAGTAATAGCCAGAATTCTGAAGACACTTAATCCGAGTTTTGCCCAGATTGAGGACCCGAATTTTGTACCAAAGGCCATTCCCTGATTTTCGATATATGTCATTACGAACCAATCACCAATCACCGCTTGATTTGTATGCGTCGCGGGATCGTAAACAGACTTTAAATAAATCTTAAGAAATTGATCAAATAGGAGAATAAGCGTTACAATGACTGCAACGATGATAATGTTTTTCTTCAAGAGGTCTTAGCTTTGCGCGTTCTTAGCCTCAATACTTAACGTTGCATGTGGAACTAACTTTAATCTATCTTTGTTGATTAATTTTCCAGTAACACGGCAAATCCCGTACGTTTTGTTTTCAATACGCGTAAGTCCATTTCTCAAGTTTGAGATGAACTTTTCTTGACGAGCGGCCAATTGAGCAACTTCTTCACGAGACAATGTATCAGATCCATCTTCCATCATGTTAAATGAACGACCTGTATCGTTAGTACCATGATCGTCGCTATGAGAAAGTGTTCCTTTCAATAAGTCTAAATCTATCTGTGCTTCTTTTAGTTTTCCAATAATTAATGCTTTAAATTCTTGAAGTTCGCTATCTGAAAATCTTGTAGTTGCCATAAAATATATGTTGTTGTGGTTGTTAAACCATGTTGTGTCTTTCTTTAGAGGGGCTTAAATATAAAATTATGAATATTACTACGCAATAATAGGCGGATAAAAAATGTATCTTCGTTAATGTGGTAAGAATATTCTTCGGAAATAGACCCTATGCATTGCTGATGCTTCCCTTGTTGATCATGGGATACGTGGCTTTAAACTTGTGGAAAGGACACCACCAACCAGACATTGGTGGCAACTTCGGTTTTTGGGGACATTTACTCGATCAATCAACTTATTTATCTCAAATCTTGGCGGGAACCTTAATTTTCGCTAATGGAATTTTGCTAAATACACTTTTTAACAGAAATGGTTTCATGGAGAGCAACAACTTTTTACCCGCTCTTTTGTACGTTTCCTTTTTGAGTATTTTTCACTCGTTTTATTACCTCGATGGATTTTCAATAGCTCAAACATTTCTGATTTTAGGGTTATTTCAACTGTTGAAATTGAGTCAAAATGAAGATGCTAGAAGAATTGTGTTCAATGCGGCATTTATTATTGGAGTGGCCTGTACATTTTATCCAATCTTACTCGTAATTATGCCTTTCTTATTTTGGATGATTTGGGTTATTCGACCTTTTGTTTTCCGAGAGTCAACATTGACAGTTGTTGGAATTACTATTCCTCTAATTTTCACGGGAGTCTATGGCTCCGTTTATGATATTCAATTATCGGGTGGAGACGTGAGTAGCACATCGTCTGAACTATGGCTTGAAGACGTTACCATTTTAGGCGGGATTGTATTCTTTATGATTGTTCTGGGAATAGGACGTTTAGCTCTCAAACTAAAGCAGAGCTCAATACGCTTGAAAAAATTATTCAGGGTCATAGTCATCCTCGGCAATTTTTGTCTCCTTTTAACGATATTCGAGTATTTTGTATTCCACAAAAAAGAAGCACTGGGCCTTGTTTTCATCCCCTTAATGTTCTTTTTACCCTACTCATTTGGTTATAAAAAGCAGCGGGGAGTTACCACTGCCGTTTTTTACCTTTTCTTTTTCTTTTCTGTGGGTAAGTTTTTCTATCCTTTGGCCTTCTAAAACACCGAATAATCGTAGTTTTGCACCAACATTATTAAGACATTGAAATGAAGTTTGGAGTAGTAACATTCCCGGGGTCGAATTGCGATGAAGACATGGTTTACGTTCTTGAAACATTAATGGGTCAAGAAGTAGAGCGTTTGTGGCACAAGGACACGGATTTAAAAGGAGTTGATTTTGTTGTTTTACCTGGAGGGTTTTCTTATGGAGACTACCTGAGATCTGGAGCAATTGCAAAGCTTTCCCCAATTATGAACGAAGTAATTAAACACGCAAATAACGGGGGTTATGTACTCGGAGTTTGTAATGGATTCCAAATTCTTACAGAATCAGGGTTGTTGGAAGGAGCGTTGTTACACAATGACAATCAAAGGTTTATCTGCAAGAATGTTTTCTTGAAGCCGGAAGGAAACTACACGGCTATGACAAAAGATTTAAATACTCAAAAAGCATATAAAATTCCTATTGCTCACGGTGAAGGAAGATACTATGCTTCAAAAGAAACAATTGAGAAGCTTGACAGCAACAATCAAATTCTTTTCAAGTACTGTTCAGAAGAAGCTGAGGTTTCGAAAGATGTTAATCCAAATGGATCAGTTGACAACATTGCAGGAATTTGTAATGAAGGAAGAAATGTATTTGGTATGATGCCACATCCTGAGAGAGCTGCCGATGCAGAACTTTCTAATCAGGATGGAAAAGCAATGTTTGAGTCGATTTTAACACACTGTTAATCTGTTATTATGCGCGTTTTACTATTAGGATCAGGAGGAAGAGAGCATGCTTTAGCATGGAAAATGGCTCAAAGTTCAATCCTTGAGGAATTATTTATCGCACCAGGTAATGCTGGAACGAAAATGCATGGAAAAAACGTTGACATGTCTGTAAACGATTTCAAAGCGATCAAAAAGTTCGTTATTGAAAACACTGTAGATACTGTTGTTGTTGGACCTGAAGATCCATTGGTAAACGGGATTGCTGATTTTTTCCAAGCAGATGATGAATTGAAAACTGTTTCGGTTATTGGACCAAACAAAGAAGCGGCTCAACTGGAAGGAAGTAAGGATTATGCGAAGCAATTCATGAAGCGTCATAACATTCCAACAGCTAAGTACGCGACTTTTACAAAAGAGACGCTTAGCGACGGATATAAGTTTTTAGAATCAATGAATCCACCATATGTTTTAAAAGCAGATGGTTTGGCAGCAGGAAAAGGAGTTCTTATTCTCGATAATTTGAAAGAAGCAAAGTCAGAGTTGAAGAATATGTTGGCTGACGCTAAATTTGGTGAAGCGAGCTCTCGCGTTGTAATCGAACAGTTTTTAGACGGAGTTGAATTGTCGTGTTTCATTATTACGGATGGAGACGCCTACAAAATTCTACCTGAAGCGAAAGACTATAAGAGAATAGGAGAGGGAGACGCAGGGTTAAATACCGGTGGAATGGGAGCAGTATCTCCAGTGCCATTTGCGAATCCAACGTTCTTAGATAAGATTAAAAATCAAATCATTATTCCAACGCACAAAGGACTTAAGGCTGATGGAATTGAATATAATGGATTCATCTTTTTTGGAATCATTAATGTAAAAAATGAACCTTACGTGATTGAATACAATTGCCGATTGGGTGACCCTGAAACAGAAGTTATTATTCCAAGATTAAAATCAGACCTTCTTGACTTGTTCGAGGGAATTGCTACAAAAACGCTTTCGGAAAGAGATGTTCAATTCGATGAAAGAAGCGCCTCTGCAGTGATGATGGTTTCAGGAGGATATCCTGAAAAATATGCAAAAGGAAAGCAAATCTTTGGTTTGAATGCGGTAACAGACAGTATTGTATTTCATGCAGGAACCGTATCGGACGGTCCAGCAGTTATGACATCTGGCGGGCGTGTATTGGCAGCAACATCTTACGGAAAAGACCTTGCTACTTCTCTCAAAAAGTCATACGAATCACTTGATAAAATTGAGTTCGAAAATTCATACTTCCGTTCTGACATCGGTTATGATGTACTCTAATTCAGGAGATTTCGTATATTTCAAGTGTAACCACAGTTAATGGAACTCCCTTTTATTGGCATTGTAATTACCCTAATTTTCTCCGCCTTTTTTTCAGGCCTTGAAATCGCGTATATTTCATCCAATCGCTTAAAAGTAGAACTCGACAAATCGAAAGGCACAGTTAGCAGTAAAATTATCGGTACTTTTTATAGAAAGGAGGCGCACTTCATTGCAATGTTATTGCTCGGAAATAATGTCGCCTTGGTTTTCTTCGGGTTGTTTTCAGCAGATATATTAAAACCTATTATTACTGTAAGTTGGGGCATAGCCAATGGCGGTTTAGTACTGTTACTTCAGACCCTCCTTTCTACTACTTTGGTTTTGATCATAGCCGAATTTTTACCGAAAGCGTTGGTGCAGATGAATCCAAATGGGTATTTGAAATACACGGCTTTTCCAATGGCTCTTATTTATGGACTCCTTTATCTACCAACCTATGTCATATTAGCCTTTAGCACGGTTATTCTCAAGCTTTTGAAGGTGGGCAGTGAGACCAAGGAGAAAGTCTTCTCAAAAGTCGATTTGCAGCATTACGTACAAGACATTAACGAAAGAATAAAGGAAGAAGAGGAGTTTGGAAATGAAATGCAAATTCTTGAAAACGCGCTTGGGTTTGAATCGGTAAGAGCTCGCGATTGCATGGTTCCAAGAACTGAAATTGTATCGGTTGATCTTGATGATGATATTGAAGAACTTCGAACAAAGTTCATTGAAACAGGGAAAACTAAAATCATCGTTTATAAAGAAAATATAGATAACATTATTGGGTATGTGCATTCGTTTGAGATGTTTAAAAACCCTGATTCCGTAAAGCAAATTCTCCTTCCGATCATTTTTGTTCCTGAGTCAACCCCAGGGAAAGAGCTATTGCAATTGTTTACCGAAAGCAGTGGAAATATTGCTGTAGTTGTTGATGAATACGGAGGAACATCGGGACTTGTCACAATTGAAGATGTCATTGAGGAGATTTTTGGAGAAATAGAAGATGAGCATGATAAACAAGGGCTTTTAGAGGAAAAAATTGACGACAATGAATATCGTTTTTCAGCAAGACTTGAGGTCGATTATCTTATTGATGAATATGAATTTAAACTTACTGAAAGTGAGGAGTTTGAAACATTAGGAGGCCTTATTATTTACCATCTTGAAAAATTGCCAGAAGTTGGCGCAAAAGTGAGGCTGGAAGAGCTGACCTTAGTGGTGGAGGAAGTAAGCGATAATCGGATTGAAGTTATTCGAATCAAAGTTCAATAGCTTGTGGATGGTCGTAATGGGAGAAGGAATAGAATTACTTTGGGTTAGCTACAATTGTAAAAGATGAAGAAAGAGAGGAAGTTGAGTATTGCAATGGGAGTAGGCGTAGGACTTGGAGCTGCAATAGGTGTAGCTACAGACAATATTGCTTTATGGATTTCCGTCGGAATAGCAATAGGCGCTGGAGTCGGAACTTACTTAATGCAGCAACGGAGCAAAAAGAACTGTTGAGACGGACCCGATAAAAAGTAGATCAAACGTTATGAAGCACGTAAAAACACAACCGTTTATGTGTATTTTGCAAAATTATTGAAGGGATTAAAACAATGAATAAATTAGTAGTCTTATTGGCCTTTTTAAGCAGTGTATTTGTTGCTTCAGCTCAATTAATTGAAGAGCATAAATTATCAGAAAATTTGTCAGAAATTTCTGGCTTGGAATTATTAAATGATTCAACGCTTATAGCTGTCAACGACGGCGGCAATAAGCCAAGGCTATTTTTGTTGAACCTCAAGGGTAAAGTGACCAAAATTATTAATGTTTTAGATGTTAAGAATAAAGACTGGGAAGACATTACCATTGACAAAGAACATATTTATATTGGTGATATTGGGAATAATTCTAACAAACGATCTAACCTCAAAATCTATAAGATTAAAATAGAAGACATTCTAAAAAAGAAAGAAGTAAAAGCAAAAACGATTAAGTTCAATTATGGTGAGCAGACCGCTTACCCACCTACTGAGGATTCAATGTTTTTCGATGCGGAGGGAATGACATTTTACGATGACTCTATCTGGGTTTTTACCAAGGACAGATCAACGACACCAAATGGATACAGTAGGATTTATAAAATTCCAACCACACCTGGAACGTATACGGTTTATAAATCTGGACAGGCTTATATAGGAAAGAATGGTTGGTTAACGGACGGTGTTACAGCCGTTGATGTATATAAAAACCATTTTTACATCCTTACCTATAATCGCTATATCATTAAGAAATACGCGAATGGGAAGTTCACAAATGTGTCGTCGTTTAAATTTAAATCCGTGGCCCAACGCGAATCAATTGTAGTATTGAATAAAGCGTCTATTTTTGTAGCAGATGAAAAGAACCCTTTAACTGGGCCAATGAAACTCTATAAGATAAAGCCATAACGTGATAAAAATAGAACAGTACGAAGCGGTAATTTTTGACATGGATGGTGTTCTGATTGATTCAGAACCATTGTGGAAAATAGCAATGGAAGAAGCGTTTCACTCCGTTGGGTGCATGATCACAAAAAAAGATTTTCAGAAAACAGTTGGATTAAGAATTGATGAAGTTGTTCAATATTGGCATCAAGAATGGGGATGGAAAGATTTATCGGCAAAAGACGTTGAGGACTTGATAATTCAAAAAATGGTACAACTAATTCAAGAAAATGGAGATCCATTGGTCGGAGTAATTGATACAATTTCGTTTTTAAAATCAAAAGAAATTAAAATTGGTTTGGCCACCTCGTCTTATAACGTATTGATAGATACCGTTCTAGATTCACTTGGAATTAGGGATGAATTTGATTTTGTAAATTCAGCCGAAGATGAAGACTATGGCAAGCCACATCCAGCGGTTTACTTAACAGTTGCCAATAAGATGAACGTTGATACAAGTAAGTGCTTGGTGATCGAAGATTCATTAAATGGAGTGATTTCAGGCATGGCTGCCAAGATGAAAGTTGTATGCATTCCAGAAAAAACTCACAACCCTGAGCCAAAACTCGAATTTGCTGATTATCTTTTCGGGGACATGTCTCTATTGTTAGATCATTTAAAAACAAACGCATAGAATGATAAAGTACAACCCTAAGAACTGGTTTAAGCTTATTTTCGCCTTGAATAAGAGTGATACGATGCTCATGCTCTGGAAGGAGATCTTGTACATTGGGGCGTTTTCAGCGCTATTGTCATATTTGGTAATAAAATTTGTCGCAGACAAGGGGCCATTACACAATTTGATTGCCGTGTATTCATTGGTAGGTTTTGTGATTTCACTTTTACTAGTTTTCAGAACGAACACCGCATATGATCGCTGGTGGGAAGGAAGAAAAAAATGGGGATCATTGGTGAACGACACACGAAATTTGGCCATTAAAATTTCTTCAATTGTACCAAATGGAGAGCCTCGGCATTATTTCTGTAAGTCAATACCCAACTTCGTATTTGCCGCAAAGGAACACCTAAGAAAAGGAGTTCACCTTTCGGAACTAGAATTGACTCCAGAGGAAAGAAAGGAACTTGAAAAGAAAGAACATATTCCAAATGCGATAAGCTTAAAAATGTATCAAAAAATTCAAGAGCTTAAAGTGGCTGGTCAAATATCCGAAGTAGAGTATTTAGCGATTGATAACAACTTGAATGCTTTACTCGACAGCCTTGGTGCATGTGAGCGAATTAGAAACACACCCATTCCGTTCTCGTATAGTCTCTTTTTGAAAAAGTTTATATTCATTTATGTCACTACAATTCCATTGGCCTTTATTCCATCGTTTGGATACTATTCTGTAATTATCGCAATGTTCTTGTTTTACGTCCTTGTTTCTATGGAAGTTTTAGCGGAAGAAATTGAAGAACCTTTTGGGACTGACGACAATGACCTTCCAACAGAACAGCTATGCGTGAAGATTCGTCAAAACGTACAGGAAATTTTCGAGGTTAAACCAATTCCTTTTGATAACAATCGAATTGGGAGGCGGTAATTAAAGCCAATGCTTTTTCTGCTTTGTCGGGTTTACGTTCAACAAAACTCATCGAGTTCAGGTAAATATAGCCTTGTCTTTTGTACCATTCATCCAATTGTTTTTTCTGAGGCAAGTCGATATTTGAAGGGCGCAAGATCTCTATATTCATGAATTTCGCGTTTTCAGAAATTGCATGGTTTTCGACGGCTTTTATCAGTTTCCGTCCAATTCCGAGCCCTTTTCGCTCAAAATCCGCACTTAATAGGCCAAAACTGAATGTTTCGTCATTTTGTCGAGAAACGTGAATGCTTCCGACAATTTCTTTCTCAAGCCGAGCGAGATAAACTTCATTTGCAGCAATTAATTCTTTGAATTCGTCTAATGAAAGACGGCTGTAGTTATCGCCCCAAATTTCCTTTTCAGTTATAGCGTAGGCATGAACAAGAAGAGAATGCATTCTGCACAACTCTGCTTCGCTTAATAAATCAATATTGGCTAATTCAATTGTAATCATCACTTGCAAAGGTTTAAAATGATTTCGAACATCAAAACAAAAAGGCGATTATTTTTATAGCCTATCGTTCAACAGATTTAATGGAAACATCGAAGCACTGAAGCTTGAGGTTATCAATATGGAACGGTCCCATCTCTTCATTCCAGAAGTAGTATTTAAGATTTTCAGACGCAACCTCCTTGGTGATCTCAGCCATTAAAT
>JABSPC010000246.1 GCA_013215515.1 Crocinitomicaceae bacterium | reverse complement strand
TTTCGCCCTGTACATTAGGAACTATATTGAAGAATTTGTGCGTACTAATTGAAAGTTGTGTACTTGCATTAAATGTTCTAATGCTATCTACTTCATCTCCGAAAAATTCAATTCTGTATGGTAGATCGTTTGAATAAGAGAATACATCGACAATACCACCACGTATGGAAAATTGACCTGGTTCGTAAACAAAATCAACCCGATCAAAATTCAAATCTAGAAGCTGCTCGTTGATGAAATCAATTCCATAATTCTTACCATGCTCCAATTTCAAAGTGTTCTTAACCAGTGTTTTTTTCGAAGGAATTTTTTCGAAAAGAGCTTTGGGATAAGTAACGATCCACGTGTTTTTACCTGTAGATATTTTTTCTAGAACTTCAGCTCTTGCAACAACATTGGCATTATCCGTTTTTTCAAGTTCATATGGAACGCGATACGAAGCGGGATAAAATAAGATGTTTGAATTTGAGGGGTATAATCCTTGTAGATCGTTTAAGAAATAAGCCGCTTGCTCTTTATCCGAAAGAATGAATAAATGACTCCCTGGAGCTTGCATTGCAACGGCCGAAGCACACATTGAACTTGAGGAGCCAACAAGTCCGTTCCATTCAATCTTAGATCCAACGATTTGTAATTCATTGACCGTAGTGTTAACCTGCGGTAAGTTCGAGAATAAGGATTTGAGTTCTTTTAAGTCCATTGATTGTATGCTTTTCTAGCACTTTCCGTTGTGCGGGTCACTTTCCGTTCCAAACTCGAAAGCTTTGCTTTCTTTTACTTAAGAAAACTCATTGCTTGCTCAACCATCGTTTTAGAACCTATAAAGAAGGGTACTCTTTGGTGTAATCTATCCGGTTTAATTTCCATTACACGTTTTCTTCCTGTTGTTGCCAATCCACCTGCTTGTTCAGCTATAAAGGCCAATGGGTTGCATTCGTACAACAATCTCAATTTCCCTTCTGGATCAACTGTTGTGTCAGGGTAGATGTAAATTCCGCCTTTGATAAGGTTTCTATGGAAATCAGCAACAAGGGAACCAATGTATCTTCCTGAATAAGGTCTTGCATGTCCAGGTTGAGTTTGTTGACAATATGTTTCAATGTATTCTTTAATTCCACCTTCGCAAATGTTCACATTACCTTCGTTCATTGCGTAAATACGCCCTGTTTCCGGAGTTTTCATTAAAGGATGTGATAAACAAAACTCTCCTATCGAAGGATCAAGAGTAAAGCCGTTAACTCCTTTTCCGGTGGTGTAAACCAGCATTGTTGATGAACCGTAAAGAACATAACCAGCAGCAACCTGTTCGGTTCCAGCTTGAAGCATATCTTCCAATGTCGCTTGAGATCCAGCTTCACTTGTTCTTCTATAAATTGAAAAGATTGTTCCAATTGAAACATTAACATCAATGTTTGATGAACCGTCCAATGGATCAAAAAGGACGACATATTTTCCTTTCTTGCAAAAATCGGATTCGAAGGGCATGAAATCTTCGTTTTCTTCAGACGCTATCCCACAGACTTCACCTCCAGATTGGAACATGTTTATGAACTGGTTGTCTGCAATTACATCGAGTTTTTGTTGCTCCTCACCTTGGATATTTGTCGTTCCTTGAGAACCTAAGAAGTTATCAAGAAGCCCCGCTCTACGGACGTCCTTACTCACAATTTTAGAGGCAACAGCGACATCGCTTAGCAATCTAGAAAGTTCTCCAGAAGAAAACGGAAATTCCGCTTGACGATCCATGATGAATTCATGTAATGTAGTGACTTTTGACATTTAAATTTGTTTTTGGCAAATATCGGTAAAATGTTTTAACCATGAGGATAGGTTATGGTTGCAGTTTAATTTTAACCGCAGAGTCACAAGGTTTTGTTTTACTCTTGTCGTTGAATTATTATAGTAGGATGTAAAGTTGTACAGTTGCGGTTAAAACCCAAACACAGCAAGCAAGATTCCGTCCAGCCTTGGTGATACACATTTGTGAATCTAGTGCCTAAACGCTACTCTTCAATTGTACCTCTACTGCTCCGCGGTTAAACCCAAATACAGCACAAACCAAAATCAGCCATTTGTACCCCAAAGAAAAAGGCCGCCTTCAATAAATGAAGACGGCCTTTAGTATTTTAAAAGTTATTCTAAACAGGTCACCAACTGGTTCCCTATAGAAAGCTTTACTAGTTCTTAACGAATTTGTTTTTAACAATACCTTCAGAAGTTGCGATGTTCACAAAGTAAACACCAGAAGCAAAGTTTGAAGTATTAACAGAAACGTTTTGTACACCTTGAACATTAGACTCGTTAGAAACTGTTTCAACAACTGATCCAGTCATATCCATAATTTCAACAGTAACATCAGAAGCGTTAATTACATTGTAGCTTACATTAACTACATCGTTCGCTGGGTTAGGGAAAATGTTAACAGCAGAGATATTCTCACCGTTTTCATTCAATCCCCAATCAGATCCGTCAAAGTTCAAACGAACAATAGGAGTTGCAGGTTGTAAGTACCATGTGTTATCAGCGTAAACATATGAGAAAAGATTTGGAGAAGTTCCAGAAGTAGCACATACAACATCATCAGTAGTTCCACCGTCACCATCTGTTGCCAATACCACGAAGTAAGTAGTTTGAGCAACTGTTAATGGAGTAGGGAATAATAATGGAAGTGATAAAACACCACTCACATCAGAAGAAGTTACTGTGTGGTAACCTGATTGTTGCACGAAATTCAATGCATCAGCAAATGTTGCTTGAGTACCATCGAAAGAATAAATCTTTGCGTAAACTGTAGACCCGATTTCAGTAGTGTTGTGTAATTTAACATCAACGTAGTAAACAGTTTGGTCAGCCCAAATATCGAAGAAGTTACCTACTTCGTAAGCCTCACCACTATTGCCCCTAAAACCGTCAATTAAATCGTCATCTTGAGCGTAGATATATTCAGTTACATCAAAATCATCACCTTGAATCACGTTGTTTGAAGGCACATCATCAATTTCATCTTGAGTAATTTCCCAAGTGAAAGAGTGAGAACCAACTACTGCAGCTGGAGTGTATTGAGTTGAAACGATTAAGCTATCGTATCCTCCAACTGGGATTGTAACAGATTGTGAGACACCAGTCCAAGCACCACTGTTGAAATCAACATTCAATTCAACGTTTGTTTGTGGGTTAAGACCACCATTGAAAGGCTCAGTTACGAAATCAATCGGTGCAACTTGAGTAGTAGGAATTTGAGAGTAGTTCAAGAAAGCAGTTCCCCAATAAGGATCTGTTGATTCAACATCGTTATCTGGATTCGTTGTGATTTTTAAATCATCAATGTACCATCCGTAAGTAACCCAAACGTTAGGGTTAGTTGATAATGAAGGGAAATTAGTTGTCCACGAGAAACGAATTTGAACTTGAGAAGCAGCACCTGTAATGTAAGGAGATAAGTTAATAGAAACGTTTGCAGGGTTAGGGTATCCAGAACCTCCTCCTATAGACAAAACTCCATAAATATCACTGTTATCTCTTATTGTCGTCCAAGCTAAACCGTCAGTACTAATTTGTACCTCTTGTAAATCATTGTAGCGGGCACCGAACTCTTCGTATGAAAGAGTTACCTGGTCCGTATTGCCAGTGTTATCTGGTAAGTTAGGAATATCAAGGATAATAGAAGTCATCGTATAAAGAACATCAAGAGCCTGAGTTGGAGGAGTAGCATTTGCCGCACCATTGCTTAATTCAGCATAACCACCACCTGAAGTAGAAGAAATTCCATTACTAGACCACCAGCCATCACTATTTGCATCAATAGTCCATCCAAATGCGGGGT
>JABSPC010000245.1 GCA_013215515.1 Crocinitomicaceae bacterium | reverse complement strand
GAGCCAATTGGGCTCCGGGTACGGTAGATATGCAAAATACAAGCCTTGGACTATCTATGATTCATGGTTTAGACAATTCAACAGCTTGGGCTGTGGGTTATCCAAACGGAGCAGGTCAAACAGGTGGTATTTGGAAAACAACTGATGGAGGAGGAAATTGGACACGTCAAAATTCTGCAACGTATAACAATGCTGCATCGTTTACGAATGTTGTTTATTTCTGGAATGCCAACGAAGGTTTTTGTCAAGGAGATCCTATTAATGGTGAATTTGAGCTCTACACTACAACGGATGGCGGAACGAATTGGACGGTGGTTCCAGGCGGTAACATTCCTAATCCAGAAAACGGCGATGAGTTTGGTTACGTTCGCCAAATAGAAGTAGTTGGAGATAATGTTTGGTACACAACTAGTACTGGAAGAATGTATCATTCGACTGATAAGGGGTACAACTGGGTGGTTTATAATACTCCAGTTCCTGATTTCGGTGGAGCAATTAATAGCTCAAGTTCAGGAAGATTCTCATTTTCTTCAGCAACCGATGGGTTAATTATCGATAATAACGGTATTGTTTATAAAACGACTAACTCAGGAGCTAATTGGTCAACGGTAACTACTTCAGGGCCTATTTATACGGAAGGCCTTTGCTTTATTGAAGGTACAACTACGGCGTTTTCAACTGGTGGCGGATCGTCGTACAGTCAGGATGGCGGATCTACTTGGAGTCTTATAGATACTGAGCAACATTTGTATGTAGAATTTCTCGATCTTAATGTTGGGTGGTCAGGATGGTTTAACATTGATGATACTACCAACGGAATGTGGAAATGGGAAGAACTGCCTGCAGATGCTGGACTTGGGGTTATTGATATTACAAATTTCACTCTATATCCGAACCCAACGAGTGGTGAGTTGCATGTTTCAGGTGATCAGAAATTGATAGGGAAGCATTACGTTGTGCGCAATATAATTGGTCAAATTTTGGCAGATGGTACATTGATGGATGCTTCAACAGCAATTGAAACTGAGTCTTTCGTAAGAGGTGCATACTTCTTTACTATTGTTGAAGGAAACGCCACCAAGAAATTCATTAAGAATTAGTTAAAACGATGATAATTCAGCTGATAGCTGAAGGTAAAAAAAGCCGCCTTTGGAAAAAGGCGGCTTTTTTTGTGCCAATAGGGCGATTGAAAACCTCGGGAAAGTCCTATGAAATTGGGAAAATGAAAATTAAGTAAGCGAATTCATAACGCAAAAATATTCTTTGGTAAAGACAACCCTTCACTACTAAAATCGTCTTTTAAACATTGATAAACAATACTATGCTACCACAATCCAATGCGTTTCGAAACGCGAACTATAAACTATGGGACAATCTTTTTAGATTAGGAATTACAATTGTATTAACATTTAGTCTTTCAATTGCCTATTCACAAATACAACCAGCAGCTTGTACTAATACATTAGTACAAGTTACTGCTGCCATACAAAATTTTTACGATCCCGGCGGAATTGGAGGTAATCCTTGTGTGCCAGATGTCGCCAATAATTATCCTAATTCTGGATGTACTACTAGTTATCAATTCGTGTCACCAGTTGGAACAACAGTTCTTTTAGATTTCTCAGTGTTGTCTATGTACAATACTGTGAGCGGATGGGATTGGATGGTAATATATGATGGCGGTAATAACTTGGCTCCGATTTTATATGATAATCGTGTAGGAGCGCCGGATAACGATGGACTACCAGTTAATCCAAATGCAGGATGCTTTGAACAGAACAATATTTCTTTTTGTTCCAGTGGCAATCAATTATTTATGGAGTTTTATGCCTCGGGTGTAATTAGTCGAGAAGGATGGGAAGCAACTGTTACCCTATGCAATGTACCATGTACAATAACCAATATTATAACTAATATTACGACATGTAATCCTGGACCGAACACATATGATGTGGCCGGTAGTATTGATTTCTTGACACCTCCTGGCGCTGGTACGTTAACCATTACAGATTGTCATGGAAACAACCAAACATTCAATGCTCCGTTTGTGAGTCCGATCAATTATAATTTAACTGGTATTCCAGCGGATGGTGTTCCATGTAACGTCACGGCTGTATTTTCAGCAGACCCGCTTTGTACAT
>JABSPC010000244.1 GCA_013215515.1 Crocinitomicaceae bacterium | reverse complement strand
CATCTGTATAATTATATTGTATTCCTGTACCTCCCGCTCCCGTATAATAAGCTTCAGCACCCGTTAAAAGTGTTCCTGTAATTGCCGGGAATGTATATGAATCACACGTAAATTGAGCCCCTGGATTATTAAAAGTAGGACAACATGAAAGAGTCGCTGGAAACACTTGTTGCGCATTACCAACACAACCTAAACTCGTCCATGCTCCGATTTCACCATCTGCATATGTCTGCATAGAAACTGATAAATCGGTTTGCCCCAAAGTACAATTCCCAACTGGACCAGCAATTAGTTCAAAACAGAGATTCCAATCTAAAGTACTTACCCCAGCTGATTGCCAATCATTATCACCATAAACTAAATTTGGATTTAACTGATCTGTACAATTTCCAAGAGCAAGATTATAAGTTGTCCCAAAAAACCATCCACTTGGAAGAGGAGTTCCATCTGGAAGCGCTCCAGGAACACCGTAGGTTGCAAAAACATTATTATAAATAACCGCTCCCGCTGGATACCAATTCCACCAACCGGCAGTTTCTCCCCAACAAGCAACATAAGCCCCACCTCCTATAATTGTCCCTTGAGTAACCAAAGGCGTAGAAATACTTAAAGGCATTCCGAAAGCATCAAAAGAAGCCGGGTCCCAACCACTACCAAAAGTTGGAACAATTCCAGATAACCAATTTGAACTTGCACCGACTTGCCAATCAGTTATATTATAACAAAAAGAAACAACCTCTCCATAAGAGTACGGACCACCAACAGGTGTTGTAGGATCTGATGACGATGATTCTACAATTGAACTAGTCGTATTACAGGGTGATGAATCTGAAAATTGCGAAATACAAAGATCGAAATTACCTTCATCTCCACTCGCATCTGATACGGCAATAACATAAGTTGTATTTGGAGAAACAACCAGACTTAATGATTGTGCACTTCCCCCTGTTCCTTCAACACATTCAACGAAAGTCCAAGTTAAGCAAGAGTTCCCTTGAAATAATGTGAATTCAGGATCAGACAAATCAGTTGCACTTGAAAGGTCAATATCAATCCCTACGGTTGTAGCATCAGTAGTAAATTCATACCATACCGTTGGAAACAACATATCCTCACAAAAATTACCTACAAAGTCAAGCCCTGGTGTTGCACCATTATTACAATCACTCACACAACTTGCGCCCGCATCTGGTGCGCTCAGCGAAAGAACTTCAGCAGTCACACATTCTTCATTATCGACACAACTTGCAACAACCAATGGGTTATCAACACATACACTAATTGTCCCGCTTGTATTATCTCCATGACTTGATACTACTATCCAGTACGTGTTTCCCGAGATAAGACCAATCAAGGAACCGGTAATAGAAGTATAATTTCCATTTTGATCTACACAATCTTCCATTGTAAATACTGGAACACAACCATTAGAAGGATCGGATAAAACCAAATATTCTGGTCTCCATCCCGCAGTTGGATTCGATACTATAATATCTGCAGACCCACCTTGCGCCACAAACGAGAACCAAGTATCCAAAGTTCCTTCCTCACATCCGCCAGCAGACATTTGATCAGTAGTACTTGGAGCACTCGTCGCACAAACAACACCAGTTAAATCTGTAACAGGAATGGAAGATGCACAATCATCTTGTGCGATAGCAGTTCCAGACAATAAAACCAATGCTAAAAGAGGAATAAATACCTTAATTGTATTAAATAATTTCATAATTGCAAAATTGTGTGATCGAATTTTACTCAGTGATATACTTGCTTAACGATAAAGGAATGAAACCGGACTGATTTACTTTTTGTTCAGATGGAACAAAAATAGTTGTGAACTCATCCAATTTAAGATAGACGTCTTCTCCAGCCAAGCGTCCATTCTTGACTAATTCAAGAGTTGACAATGAAATGACTGCAGCACGATCTGTTCTAATCATTTGTACTTGATAAGTGCCTTTAAGTTCTATTTGAAGGATATTGAAAAGGTCCAAGTCTTCCTGTTCATGAGAGACATTCTCAGCCTCTACTAGTACTCTTGGTTCAGAGCCTTTATTTTGTCCAAAAACATTGCCGATGGATGTTATTAT
>JABSPC010000243.1 GCA_013215515.1 Crocinitomicaceae bacterium | reverse complement strand
GCCTTGTGAATTGCCTTTGGACGCGTCAGAAGACTTTGGTAGTGAGTTGATTAAGGAAGTCATGCCTTCATTACTAGTAGAAGATAAAGACTTGATTATTTCAAGAGGAAGTGAAACAACCTTGAACGGAGAGCTATCAGAATACTTTAATTATTTGGAAGATTATCTTGCCGGAATAGAATAATATGGAAAAAGGAAATAAGAAGATTATCAGAGGTTGGGTTATGTACGATTGGGCCAATTCTGTATATAATCTGGTTATTTCTTCTGCTATATTTCCGATCTTTTATGATAACGAAACGAAGAAGCAATGGGCTAAGGATAAGTTAGAAATGACTAACGATTCTTACGCTCAAGTTTTTGAAGACGATAAGAAGTTCGATTTTGCTTCAATCACTTCTCAAAAATTGGCACACGATGAAATTGGAATGTCTGCAGAGGCCTACAATGCCTTGCCTGCAGGCTTTGATTTTGGAAATGTTACCGTGGATTTTTTCGGAGCTACATTGTCAAATTCAGTCTTGATGTCTTACGTTTTAGCGGCATCATTTATTCTAGTTTCCATTCTGTCACCTATGCTTTCAGGTGTTGCTGATTTTTCAGGAAATAAGAAGCGATTTATGCAGTTCTTCTGTTACCTGGGAGCGATTTCTTGTATGTCGCTGTTCTTCTTTACTGAAGTGCCAATTGAAGTTGCAATGATCTCTATTTTTATTGCCAGCATAGGTTTCTGGAACAGTTTGGTGTTTTATAATGCGTACTTGCCAGAGATTGCTGAACCAAAAGATCATGATAGTATTTCGGCTCGAGGGTTTTCTATGGGGTACTTCGGAAGCATGCTGTTACTTATAATTTGTCTTGCTTTAATTATGGGGATAGGATCACATATGACGAAGTATTGCTTCATCTTTGTTGGTGTGTGGTGGATGATTTTCAGTCAATTTACATACCGTGTTTTACCGAACAATCCTTACAAGAAGAAAAAGCAAAAAGGAATTCTTACCAAAGGGTTCAAAGAGCTACGTATCGTATTCAAGGAATTTAAAAAGATAAAGAAATTAAAGCGGTTCTTATTGGCGTTCTTTTTCTACAATACAGGTGTTCAAACGGTTATGTTAATGGCAGTTATCTTTGCTAAGAAAGAAGTTAATTGGGGAGACGCAGGAGGAGATAGTGGGCTTATTATAGCCATTCTATTGATTCAAATTTTAGGTGCTGTTGGAGCATTTGTAATGTCGATATTGTCAAGTTATATTGGAAACATACGAACATTAGGAATTTCAGTGATGATATGGATTGTAGTTTGCGCGGCGGCATATTTAGTGATAACACCGATGCATTTCTATTTCTTGGCAAGTGCAGTTGGATTAGTAATGGGGGGAGTGCAGGCCCTGTCCCGATCGACATATTCCAAATTCCTGCCCGAAACTGAGGATCATGCGAGCTATTTCTCGTTCTTCGATGCGGCCGAAAAAATCGGAATTGTTGTCGGATTAATCTCTTTTGGATTGTTCGAAATGCTAACTGGATCAATTAGATATTCAGTAATATCTGTAGCGTTCTTCTTTATAATTGGATTGATATTGTTGTTCTTCGTTCCGCGAGAGAAATTAAAGAAATCGAAATCATAAATACCACTGTTATGACACAAGTAACTGAACAAGGAAAAACAAGAGCGATAATAGCCCACATCACATTCATTGGTTGGATTATTGCTTTCGTTATGAACAACAATAAGCCTAAAGATGAATTCGCGAGTTTTTATTTGCGTCAAATGCTTGGGGTTGTATTATTAGGTGTCGTAGCTGGAGTGATTTCGGGAATGCTAATGTTCGTTCCTTTTATTGGGACCTTAATTCCTCTCGTTGTTCTAGTCCCGTGGATTATGAGTTTTATCTCAGCAGTAAATGGAGAAATGAAACCTTTACCTATTGTTGGAGATTCGTTCCAAGAATGGTTCAAAGGGATTTAAAATTATTGACAACAATCTCTAAACTTCTTTGAACTACCGCAAGGACACGGATCAAAATGTC
>JABSPC010000242.1 GCA_013215515.1 Crocinitomicaceae bacterium | reverse complement strand
TATTACACTTTATACAGCTATATCCTTCTTGCCATTTTTGGTCCGCCAAATAGGACAAGTACTGTTCTGGCGTGCCAAATTTAGCTCTAAATTCGTTTCTCGATAAACTCTTTAATATTTTCATTTCCCCTTTGTTTTAAACAAAGAAACATCATCACCTCGTAAACAATTTACGTCTTGAGATTTAAAGAGGTAACCCTATAAATAATTTACCTTTTCGCTCAATTTTAAGGCTTCGATAGTTATCACAGCCTATTCACCAGAATCAAGTGAAACGAAATTTTATTGGTTCTCCTACTACCTTCTGCGAAATCCCATTAACGCTCCGTGCGGACAATTGCAATACTCTTGCATACCCCCCTGTTGTTTGCGCGTCCCGCATTAAAACAATGAGCTGTCCTGATGATGTCATTTGAACCGTTCCAGGTTGCACAGGACTCGTAATGATCTCCTTCGCACTCAATTCAACTGCTGATTCCAATCGATACCCCATACGATTACTTTCATTGCTTATTTGAAATGAAGTTGTCAACAACGTCTTTTGATTCTCAAGTGATAAGGCATCAAACTCAGGACCTTTCTCAACGAGAATGATAGTGCCTGAAAAGTCATTACTCTTCACATGCCCACTCAGGAATTGATCTTTAAGTGGTAGAAGGTCTTGACGCAATTGCGTCGACCTATGTTCAATTCGGGTATCTTTTTGAATTGAATGTATTGCTGTAATTCCATTTGAATGACTTAAACTTCCCATTACTTCTTCCGAGAGTATACCTCCCTTTACGGCCATATAACTATATCTTCCTTCAGTAATTCTTCCAAGGTTAAATTGTTGATTGGCCTCAACATAAAATGGTTTGAACATAGGAACGCTTGTCCCGTCACACGTTGCCAAAATTGTAGCTCCTGTAATACAAACCCAGCAAGCTTCTTCAAAATGGATTTGAGGCCCTTTAACAAGCATTTCTAGTACAGCGAGATTACGATCGTTACGCAGAATTAGATTCGCTTGAATAGCAGATGCTTGATCCATTGAACCGGCAAGTGGAACACCATATTTACGGTATCCAAATCGCCCTAAGTCTTGAATGGTCGTAGAAATCCCTGAGCTAAGTACTCGAATCATATCAACTTGGTTTTAGTTAAGGAATATTGATTTTCGGCAACTTCAAGGGCTATTTGATAATAGGTCTCTTCATCGATTGGTATGAATAGAACCTTATCTCCTGCTTGAATTGAAATCGGAGGACTCGCTTCTACATTAAATAGCTTCACCGGTGTTTGACCGATGATATTCCATCCACCAGGGCTTTCCATTGGATAAATACCCGTTTGTTCACCTCCAATTCCAACGGCACCAGAAGGAACCGTCAAACTTGGAATAGCCTTTCTAGGATGATGAATTTCCTTTGGTAGGCCACCGAGATAAAGGAATCCAGGTAAAAAACCAATAAAATAAACACCGTATGCTTTTGATGAATGGAGCGCAATAATTTCCTTCTCTGTCAAATTGATTTCTTTTGAGAGTTCATTCAAGTCGCTACCGAATTTAGAAGCGTAACAGACTGGAATCTCCCACTGAAAGGATTCACTTTTCTGATTATCCACGGCAGTTAAGTCTAAACCTCGAATGGTGTTCAATACCTCACTCCTATCTACTCCAAGCTTTAAATAAACGACCAAAGATTGATAGGTGATTACAGTTTCAATGATCTCATTCTTTAATACGTTTTGAATGAGGCTATCGGCACTTCTAACAATATTATATATTTCTGGACGAATCTCCTTAGGCCAAGAAAGCAATACTCCTGAGTCTCCGTATGGCTGAGTCATTGGGGATAGCACACTCAATTGTTGGTCAATGAAATTCAAAATCGAAAGTGCATATTCATTATCTCCATGAACACAAAAAGTATCCGCTTGTATAGGGATAGTAATGCCATGAATACTGGTGACACTATTCGTTTTTAACATCGCGTTCAATTGTGCCCAAGAATCCTTAGGTGATTCGATCACTGCATTTGATTTCGACCGATGAACCAAGCTTAAATCATCTTCATAGAATCTATCAATGAAGGCTTCATAGCAGACCTCTAATTTAGATTCGGCACAACGTGCAAGAGCAGAGTTGTGAGGAGCATACAATTTGACTTCTGGAAAATCCTCAAGAACATAAACAACCATCTGAGCAACCGCCTCATCTTTGGCCGCTACGTTATACAACGCTCCATGCAGTTTAATGTGATGCATCTTTACTGACAGCGACTTACACACCACATCAAAATCATTTATTTGCTTTCGTATAGAGCTTTTGAGTTCATCAAGACTGATTTCCATACTCTTTCTTCCGAAATTCTCACGATCTGGAAAAGAGGGATGTGCACCTACTTTTACATTGAATCGAAGCGCCAATTTTACAGATGCGTGCATACTTTCAGCATCTCCATAATGGCCACCACAAGCAATATTACATGAATGCAAATAAGGCATTAAGTCTGAATCGTTTTCTAATCCTTCGCCTAAATCACAATTGATATTTACGTTATGTAATCCTTTATCCATGGAATATGAAATACAAAGTTTTGATACTCAAACCAAGCGCGACAAAAATAATCGCTCCTCCTAAAGTATTCTGAACGGTACTATTAACGTAAGTTTTCATTAGTTCAGATCGATTCACTGCCCAGAGTAAGAAGAACGCAACAATCGGCAATAGCAAGCCATTTGCTACTTGCGCAAACTGAATAATCACAATTGGACTCTTCCCTAATGAAGCGAAGATTACTCCAATCAATAAAACTCCAATCCAAACTGCTCTGAACTTCGCAGACTTTAGATTATTATCCCATCCAAAACACCCTCGAGCGACATAAGCAGCTGCCAAAGGCGCCATTATAGCAGATGTTATTCCAGCTGAGAACAATCCTATTCCAAGAAAGTATTTTGCCGAATTGCCATAAAGTGGCTCAAGGCCTTTTGCTAAATCACCTCCGTTTGTAACAGAGTCTGATTGAATCGCGGCGGCAGAAATTACTATGGCTATAGATACAATTCCTCCCAATGCAATTGAAAGTATAGTGTCCCTACGCATGGCTTTAAGATTCTCAACTCCCTTCCATTTTTCTTGAACAAGTGAAGCGTGGAGAAACAAGTTATACGGTACAATCGTGGTGCCGATCAACGCAATAATAGTTAGAAGGCTTCCTTCCGGTTGATGAGGAACAACTGCTCCTGTAAACACATTACCCCAATCAGGGTGCGTCATAATCGCAGTAACAACAAACGAAATACTCATGAGAACTACGAGGCTAACTAGTGCTCTTTCAATTAGTTTATAGTTCCCTATATAAAGTATAACTAACGCTACTAGTCCAATGAGTATATTCAAATAATTAAGTGAAAAATGACCAAAGTTCCATTCGGTGTTAGGGAAAATAGTTTGCAAGCCAAGAACTCCTCCGCTAATATTTCCTGCTTGGTAAGCACTGTTCCCAATTAAAATCGCTGAAACTATTAGGATTACCGCAGTCCATTTAATCCATGGTGATTTCAGCTGATCGGTAAGGGCTTCTGCCAATCCTTTTCTTGAGATCAACCCCAAACGTGCTGACATCTCCTGCAAAACTGCTGTTGCGATAACTGACAACAGAAGCGCCCAAAGAAGTGCAAAGCCAAAGCTTGCTCCAGCCTTTGTACAGACGGTAACAGTTCCTGGGCCAATGAACGCAGCCGCAATTAGCGCACCGGGTCCTATATTTTTAAAAGGATTGAATTTCACCCCTTAAATGTAGATAAATTCTGAGTAAACTGTTCGTTAAGGGACATAGTTTACACAAGTTAAAGATCATACTTTACACTAAGTTTTGACTAAGCCTTATTGATGTTTGTTTATTTCTAATGTTCAGATCATCAAAGTATCCTAAAAATACCCCATAATAATATATCCTCCAAATGCCATTTCCTGATTCTTCCACACCTACATATTTCACCTTCAAAGCAGCGGTTAAATATACCCAGTGATATGATTTCCATCTTTTGGCTCCATTTTTTTGCAACTTTCATTATTTTGAAGTTAGGATTGTATTGGTACTCTCTAATTCTTTCCGGAAAAGGGCGAGTTGAAAATAGATGAACTGATGCTGGTGTTCCCATGTCTAAAGCTTCATGCGGACGAATGTGATTATACTCTTTGACAAAGTGATTTAAACGTCTTTGTTGTGCTTTTAAATCTTGTGCTGAAGGCTTGGCACAAGCGGCCTTTAAATCACGATGCATTCGTTCGTGTCTTCCATTTTGTTCAGGATGTGCTGGGTCAGAAAAAACGGGCATAATGCCTAGTTCAATAAACCAATATGAAAGTTGTGTAAATCGTTGGATTGATCTAACAGACCCAAAGGGACTTCCATTATCTGTGTGCATTTGTTTTGGTATCCCGTAAGCCCTAAAAACCTTTGTAAACTCTGCTTTAGCGTTTTTTAATGTCTCATTGTAATGACCTTTTGCAGTGAACACAAACCTACTTTTCGAGTCAGCAATGGTAAGTGGATGACAGTAGATTTTATTACCCATTAAGAACTTTCCTTTGTAGTCTGCACTCCAAACTTCGTTGCACTCTTTAGGGTCAAAAATAGG
>JABSPC010000241.1 GCA_013215515.1 Crocinitomicaceae bacterium | reverse complement strand
TCCTGTATTCATAGATCCGTTCAATAGGAATTTTTTAAGGTTTGCAGATTTGTACTTTTTACCTTTCTCTCCTCCGAATTGATCCGAATAACCATCGCTGAACAGATAGATCCAGTCTCCATCACTAAGCGTTGTAGTCTCAGACTTGAATTCTTTAAGTCCATCAAACTTCCCAACCGGTTGACGGTCGCCTTTTATTACTTTAACCTCCTCTGCCCCTTTTCGAATTATCCAAAGCGGATTGTTAGCTCCAGAAAACTCAACAGAACCAGACTTTAGGTTCACTTTGCATAAAGCGATGTCCATTCCATCTTTGACACCTTCAAGACCTTGATCTAAACGGTCGATTACAAGTTCAGTAACCTTGTCTAGTATTTTCCCTGTTGTTGATAGCTCAAATTCTTTCGTGGCCCTGTCGAGTGCATTTGCGCAAACAACACTCACCAAAGCACCTGGGACTCCATGTCCTGTGCAATCAGCTGCTGCGATTAGTAATTCGTTAGGATTTAATTCATGCTTCCAAAAGAAATCGCCAGCCACAATATCCTTGGGCAAGTAAAGTAGGAAAGCATCGTTAAAGTAATCTGAAATGGTTGTTTTATCCGGAAGTATAGCCTCTTGAAGTCGCTTTGCGTAATTAATTGAATCAACTATTTCTTTGTTTTTTTCTTCAAGAAGGCCTTTTTGAGTTTCCACTTTTAACTTTTGATCTTCAATGGTTAATTTTTGTTTTTTGGTAATTCGAAGCCTGTTATAAATGATTATTCCAAATACCACGGCCATAATCATTCCGATGGAAATATATAAAACGCGTTGCGAATCTCTTTTCTTTTCTTCCCTCCTCTTGTGCTGAGCAGTTTCTCTTCTGTTCTTTTCAATTTCTAGTTCTTTCTTTCGTTTGTCTGCAATAGTCGCCTTCTCTAAATCATGGTCGAAAAGTAACTTTTGACGTAGCGCTTCCTTTTGTACTTCAACATTGTTTAAGCTATCAGTCATTTTTACCGATATGAGATAGTATTTAAGTGAATTTTGGTAATCTTTTTTACTCGAATAAACACGAGCTAGTTTTTCGGATATAGATTGAATCAATTCAGGGTAACCTAATCGATCAGATATTTCCATTGCCTGAGTCGTATACAGGAAACAACTATCTATTTCTCCAATATTTAAGAAGCTAGAACCAATATTCCCCATTGCCCATGCTTCTCCCGGCTCGTCATTATTCGCTCTATAATTATGGATTGCTAATCTCAAGTAAAAAATGGACTGTTTGTATTTCTTTCTATTGAAAAAGGATGTCCCTATATTATTATAAGCCGTTGCCATATCGGTTTTGTTATCAACCTTTTTAGCTGTGATCAAAGCCTGCTTGTAATAGTTTACAGCGCTCGTTGTGTCTCCTAAGCTCTCAGTGACAACGCCTAGATTAAGATAATTTTTAGCGACGTCATCTGGATAATACTTCTGCTTAATTTTCAATGCTTTACTCAGGTAATCCATTGCCTCATCATAATCCCCTTGATCTGTGAAAACAACTCCAATATTCCCTAAAATACTGGCCTTACCAGCTTCATCATTGGCTTTGTCATAAATTCGTAAAGCTTCAAAGTAGTTTTTTAGAGATTCCTTCTTGTTTCCATGATCATCATAATAGTAACCAACATTTCCAACAGCATTTGCTTTAACTGTCAAGTACATTTTACGTTCAGCTCCACCGGCCATTTGAAGTTTGTCATTGGCAAGATTCAGTGCAAGTTTGTTGTATCTCATCCACTCACTTTCATCCCCTATATATTCGGCCAACTCAATATAAATCCTGGTTCTAAGAGTATCGTGAATTTTTCCTTTTAAAATTTTCTCGCGTGAATCGACATAGCTATCTTGGCCATAGATAACCTCACTGATTAAGAATAATATAGTTAAAGTTAATAGCTTCATTAAAAGAATTCTGTTGGAAAGTTAATTAAACAAAAACAAATGCAATTGTCGGAATCCTTAATTTAGTCCTGTGAAATTATTAATAGTCATACTGACCCTTATTTGCTGCGCCTTAACTCGAGCTCAGGATACTGATAGCTTGGCTTATAGCCTGTATAGAAATAAAGTTGTTTTGTACAGTGATCTTGGCTACAGCTCCTCGCCATTTCATATTAAGGATGATTTCATAGGCGGATTTGATAAAATCAAATACAAACACAATCAAAAAGTAGTTTTAGGGATTGGAGTCGCTTATAAATGGTTTTCTCTCCGACTAGGACTTGCTCTGCCAGGACCTCTGCGATCAGGAAGTAAATTCGGAAATCCAAACTATCAAGATTTAGGAATAGCCTTTACAATTAAGAAAACGTATTGGGATGTTAATTTCCGGAACTACTTGGGTTACGCCATTCAAGATGCATATCGATGGGATGATTCGCTCACAACGCTCAAGCCCAACGCCATTGAGTCTCAAATTAGAAATGTTAGTTTCTCTATCAATTCTTGGTATTTCAAATCGGATCAGTTTAGAATGCAATCTGTTTTTGGGAAAGTGGGAGAATTCAAGCGATCAATTGGAACGTGGTATTTGAAAAGCACACTTAATTTATTTGGAGTTGGAAATTCTGGCAATCCTCTTGTGCCATTGGAGTTAATTGACTCAACTGAAACTAAATCATTTGCACATGCAACCTCGGCGCTTGACATCGGTGTTGTGCCAGGATACGCTTATGTTTATCGCAAAGTATTTTGGCAGGTTTCCGTCTTTGCTGGCTTAGGAGGAGTTATACAATCAAAATTTTATAGTGCAAAGGGAATAACAAGAGGGATTTTAGGACTTGCACCAAGAATTGATTTTCGTTTTGTAGCTGGGTATTCGAAGCCAAAGTACTTTTTCTGGTTCACTACAGAATTTGATATAAAATCAATCTCACATCGAGAGATGAAGTATGGTGAAACATATCACGTCATTCGATTGGTTGGAGGTGTTCGTCTAGATAAAAAGCAAAAAGAGAAAAAGAGAAAAGAACTTTAATCCTATTAAGATCTATGGCTTACATTTTTTAAGAATTTGGTCTATCATTCGTTTTATTCCCTCATCAATAGCTTCGAGACCAAAGGTATGGCATCACATTTATCATTCTTAGTTACTTCGTTTGCGTATGAAATTGAAAATCATTTACTGAACAACTCCTGACCACTTAAGTTTATTGAATCAGGTAGATTGTTGAAACAATTACAGCTTTGCTTCACGACATTCTTTTTAAGCTTCTTGGTCTGTGAATACAAATTTGTAGCGACAAGAATTATCCCAATTGTTAAAAGAGTCTTCATTACAAGTTGATTTAATTTTAAACAAAGGGGCTTTCTTCGACAGGAATTAACCAGCTTGAGTTTAATTCAGAAAGCTTGGTAATCATAGGATTATATACCTTTGAGTTCATGTGACTCTTTAAGTCGGAGAAATGAACCGTATCCATTACCCCGTCATTTTCAATCACAACATTCATTCGATTAAAAAAGTCAACGTCTAATTCAGACCCTAGATTTTTCACGAATTGAACAGACGTATCAATTGAACACCCTGAAGCGTTAACTTGCGATTCATCAACAGATAAGATCAAAAAGCGAGATTTGTGGACAATGCCATTCCCTATTAATTTAGCTCCGTGTGCAGCCCATTGAGGAATAAAAATAGCCAAAGAATCATTAATGAAATTCACTTCGGTTGCGTCAAAGTCTCTATCTGCCGTATATACCCAAACTTTGCTGTCAGGATTTAATTCAGGGAAAAACATTATAGGTCAGCTGCGTTAGCGATGAGTTCAGCGACATCGAGAACTTCAATTTCATTTTCCTTATTGAAGTTCTTTAGCCCGTCAGTCATCATAGTATTACAAAAAGGAC
>JABSPC010000240.1 GCA_013215515.1 Crocinitomicaceae bacterium | reverse complement strand
TTGCCTTGTTTAACAATAATAGAATTGTCATATTCAAAACCGAATTGACCATACGCAAATCCAGTGATAAGCGTTGCGCAAATTAAAATAATGTGTTGTCTGATTCTCATAGCTTTCAAAGAGTGTTCTAAAATTATGAATTTATGCCCAATACCTATTATAGAAGACGAGGCAACTTAACGATAAGTTTGAAGTCTTATCGACAAATAGACTATTATAATCAAATATGAAAAAAAATTACCTCTCCGTATTAAGCATGGCTTTAATCGGATTTTCTTATGCCCAAGACAGCGCAAACGTGTTGTTCATTGGTAACAGCTACACTTATGTAAATGATTTGCCAAACTTGATACGAGATCTTGCTGCTTCTCAAGGAGACTTCTTTGAGTCACTTTCTCAAACACCTGGAGGAACAACTTTCAACAATCACGCATCAAACCCAGCGACGTATACTGCAATCAATACTGATGATTGGGATTATGTAGTTCTTCAAGCACAAAGTCAGGAGCCTTCTTTTTCAGATTCTCAAGTAAACAGTGAAACTTTGCCATATGCAATTCAATTGGCGGATAGCGTTTATGCGAATAATGAATGTACTGACGTTCTAATGTTTATGACTTGGGGTAGAGAAAATGGTGATCCACAATGGGGCCCAATTTCTACGTTTGATGGAATGAATGGAAGATTGAGATTAGCTTATATGAGAATGGCAGATTCTGTGGAAGCTTCGGTTTCTCCAGTTGGGTCAGCATGGAAATACGTTAGAGATAATAATCCCGCAATTGGATTGTACGCTGGAGATGGATCTCACCCGAGTATTTACGGTTCTTACTTAGCGGCTTGTGTTTTTTACGCATCGATTTATAGAAAGACACCTGTAGGCGCTCCTTTTATTAGTACAATCAGTCAAGCTGACGCTGATGTCCTTCAAGCTGCAGCGGCAATTACAGTGCTGGATAGTTTGGATCAATGGGATTTACACGGTGTGACTGAACACACGCAAGCTGATTTCACGTATGTCGTAAACGGACCGGATGTGACATTCACAAACGAAAGTGTTAGAGCTAGTTCTTATTCTTGGGATTTTGAAGATGGACAGAATTCAACGGATGAAAATCCAACAATTACGTATTCAGGAAATGGAACATATATGGTTACATTGATTTCTGAAAGTGCTTGCGATTCAGATACAATTCAGTTTGATATCACAATTACAGAAGCTTCAATTGCGGAGAATCAAGATTTAGGATTGAGTTACGCTAAAGTTTCTCCGGGGGTATTTGAAGTGATTGGAACGAGTAATATTGATTTAATTACGGTGTTGGATGCGTCCGGTAGATTGGTTTCGCAATCAACGAGTACAATGATCGATCTTTCGAAAGAGCCTTCAGGAATGTATTTGATTAATATTCAATTAGAAGATAAGATACAACGAATTCGAGTTCTTAAATAATATCAATTCCTAGATGGTCTGGATGAGATCATCTAGGGGTTTTCTAACTTTTGCACCGTGTTGCGCAGAATCTTCTTCATGACGGTATCCAACTGGGCAAACCAGAGTAGCAGTTAAGTTCCTTTCAGACAGGCCTATAATTTCATCGTATTTAGCAGGATCAAACCCTTCCATAGGTGTTGTGTCAATTCGAAGAGAAGCGCACGTATGTAAAAGTTGGCCAAGAGCAATATAGGTTTGTCTCGTCGACCAATTCAAGATTTCCTCTTCCGTTCTCGAGTTCACAGTGCCTTTAATTGTATTTGAAAAACCTTCTAGATGCTCCATAGCCACGTTTCTCGTGTTCGAAATGAGTTGCATGTAGGAATCAACATCTTCATTTTTAATTGTCGAATAAGAGCACAACACGATTAAATGGGATGCATCCGCAACTTGACGTTGTCCGTAAGAAGCTTCAATTAACTTTTCTCTTAGGTCATTTGACTCTATAATCAAGGCTGTAAATGACTGAAGTCCATATGAAGTTGGGGTCAAACGCAATGATTCTTTCACAACTTCAAAATCAGAATCGCTGACTTTCTTAGTGGAATCAAATTGTTTTACGGCGTATCTCCAATTTAGGTCTTCTATGATTGAGTTCATTACTTGATCGATTTGTTCAGCAAATGTATAGTTTTCGATTTAATAAGTTGATTCAATTTAAGACTGAATTAATCCACAAAAGGAATAAAATGCATCCAATAACGAATAGCGCTAGAACCACGGTGATTTGGAAGGTACTTTGTTTTTTGCCTTGAATTAGTTTTGCTCTAACGCTTGCTTGTCTTCAGCACTCATGGAGCTTTTGTAGTCAAGTGACTGTTTGTTCGCTGCTACTTCAAATTCCCTGTACTTTTGTCGTGGAGATTTTTTTCGATGCGCTAAAGCACGGTTGCCCTTTATGGAAGAAGCCATTGCTGCAACTGATCCACCAAAGCCCATATTGAAGAGGTTAATGACTAATATTCATTTCTATAGCCTTATTCTTAATGTACAAATTGTTCGAGATATTATTGCCGGTTTAACTTTTATTTGGGGGCATTAATTTACTTAACCCCAGGCTTCAATAATCCTTCAATTTTAGAATATGGAACCAGAATCGAAGGTGCTCCTTGAGAATAAGATCCAATTTCGTATTCGTTGTAACAGAACTTTAGACCGTTTGCTTCAATGGTGAAGTTTTCAGGAAGTAAGAATCCATCATCTCCATAATACCAGCCTTCATCTTCATTGCCGTGCATTTCCTCAAAAATAGGTTGGGACTTAGTTCTGAGCGACTGCAAACTATCCTTTTTAATCAAATCATTAAAATCTACACGCTTACCTGTGTTGAGGTCAATGTTGATTATGGTAGTTCGATGATTCGGGTGGGCTGTGTGGAAATAGTAAGAGTAGCATGATATTTCAATACTAATAAAGTTCTTGTAAACGGAGCTAATGAAAGTGCTGATTTCAATGTCGAAGCCGTCTTCGAAGCTAGTCTCCTTCAGTTGTTTGAACATTTCCGAAAACGTGGCTGCTTGACCTAACATATTTGCAGATTCTAATTCTATAAACTCGTTGATTGTTCTTTCAAGTTCCGAATCATCGCACTTTACTTTTATGCTTTGAAGTTTAAGTACAGAGCATAGCGTATCATCTGGATTCATTAGAACATTACCTTCAGGTAAATTATCACCCTCTGTATGGCAACTCTTTTCTTTTCGATTCGTATTCTCGAAGCTAATAATCTTTGAAGGTTGAGTTGTCATGTTGATCTCAAGTGTTTTCTTCGTTCTAGGGTTGGTCCATGTACCTACGAACGAGCCGTCAGAATAAAACTCTCCGTTGAATACACCAGTTGGAGTCGTGTTTTCGGCGTATTCTTTAAACTCTACCTTTACTTGACTTTGTTCACCTCGAATCGAAATTGGAATTTGATTTTTATCGTAGAAATATTCTCCTGACAGGTCAGACCCCATTTTAATGAACTCCATTGTTATTGGATAATCGCCAATTGTTCCTTTCAATCGGTTGAAGTAGTTCGTCGGCAACTCAATAACTGTTGGCGGCTTTTTTGCTTCACCTTCTGAATCATTGGATTTTTTCATATCCTTTTCTGAAGTCTCATCGCTAGAACACGAGGCTAATACTAGAAGGAATGAACTAATTAAGAGAATTGATAATTTCATTTTGTAGGTAGTTTAACGCCCAGTTTCACAGACACTTCTGGTGTGAAAGTTGACGGACTGTATTCGTTCCCAAAGAGAACGGTTGTTTTATTTCCTGATATTCTTGAGTGTAGTGCAATCCAAGGCGAAGCATAGAGCCAACCTGTTATTCTAAAGTTGTATCCACCACCAAAACTGAAGATTAAGCTTTCATTTTGAAACCCGACGCCGTCATCGAAAAGAACGTTATTTGTCCAGTATCCAATACCAGGGCCCACCCATAGACCTTCAAAATTGTCTTTTAAGAAGTATTCAAATGAGATTCCAAATGCATTTACCACATCCGATGAGGTAAATTCTCCTAGTATAAATTTCGGGTTGGTGGCTTTTGCGTATGAGAATCGAGTACGGAAATTATTACTTCCAATCCAGCCTGTTAGAATGTATCCCTTAAGGATGTAGGGCAGTACGTCCTGCTCTAAACCAAATGTAATGCTGCTACTTTCAGACTTATCTTCTTGACTCCAACTTGAAAGAGAATAAAGGCAGATAAACAAGCCTACTATGATTGATTTCATAATTCCTCTAGTATTGATTCTCCAGTAGATTGATCTCCAGAAGTCCATCTCCACGATTCATGCAATCGAATTTTTCCATTGTCCATTATTTCAGGTTTGGAATAGCAAATACCCGAGACTTCTTCACCGTGAGCATTCAATTGTCGGTATCGAAAATTAATTGAGCCATCTTCATCCACAACCCCGATCAAATGGCCGTCGCTAATGTTAGGTCCTTCATATTCACATGAAATAATTTCACCAATCTGTTGGTACAGAAAGATCATTTCCTCAGAAATATCTCCATTATCCGAATTGGATACTACCTTGAATTGCTTGTTGTGATAATCTATCATTTTCTTATAATCCTCTCGAAGATAATAAAAAGTGATTCAGATTTTTTTTGCGATGAGGATTAAATCTACGGTTGTCGACTCATTTTCATTCACAGTTTCAATTCGTTCTAACTTGATCAACTCCAAACCACTTGATTTCATTGCTTCTGTCAAATAATCTGATTGATGGTAATGCATGTATATTTCGTCTCCTGTACTTCCTTTCGTGAATCCAGATTTGGAATAGTCGTCTTCCATGGTGCTGATATAAATTAGTCCTTCACGATTTAGAATTGATGCATAATCTCTTATCAATTCAATTGCTTCTTCTTTCGATAAATAGGGGAGGAGGAAGCCGCAAATGATCGCATCGAATGATTTTGATAGCCCTGAGACTTCACGAGAATCCATTACCTCAAATTCCGCCGAAGGATTATTAGTCTTGGCCAGTTCAATCATGTTGCTTGAAAGGTCCGTTCCAAGAATTTTGAAATCAGGTCTGAGGGTTAATAGATGTTTTGTAATATTTCCAGGGCCGCAAGCAAGTTCTAAAATTTCAGGGTTTTCTTTTGAAATTGTGTAGCATAGAAATTTGAATGAATCGGTGTACAGCTCAACATTCATGAACTTTTCTTGATACAGATTAGCAAGTTTATTGAAGATCTGGACGGCTGCTTTGTTTTTATCCATTTTAATTGAAGAGAATTACATTTCACTGTACTCTTCTTCCCTCACTTCTTCGTCTGAAGGTGGAGGAGGGACATTGATCGGGAGTTCGGTTGGAGGTGGCGGAGGATTCTCCATTGATGGCGGAGGACCAAAATCATTTATTAAATCAATGGCTCCAATGCTGTCCAATTCTTCTGGTGTCACAGAAGGACGTTCATCACCAGCATTAACTCTTTCTAAAATAAAATTAGCGGCTAATTCAGCTTTTTCTTTTGTTTCAAATCCTTTTATTCCTTGAACTGCGGGAATGTGTTTTTGATTCAAAATAATTTTGGACCCTTTAAATATTTGGTAACACCAACCTACATCTTGTAGTAAATAAACCTTGGATGTGTATCTCGGCTTATTGGATTGCTCCTTGTGATCTGCATTCCCTTCAGTGGACCCAGTGTCCTCGCTAACACAAGAAACTAGAAGCATTCCAATAACGATTAAATAAGCGTATTTCATTATTGAAATATAATCTTTTCAACATGTACTATATGTCCTGCATTATTTGTTAGTTGTACAAAATAATTACCAGTTGGTAGATTTATTCTGTTCACCTTGAATCCTGAATTGTGCTTCGTAATTGACAATGCATTGTCAATTACGAAGCACAATTCAGGATTCAAGGTGAACAGAATAAATCTACCAACTGGTAATTATTTT